>DASSHR010000222.1:0-1235 GCA_035692745.1 Candidatus Limnocylindrales bacterium
GGACCTCGCGACAGGATCGCCCGGAAGTCGATGCCCAGCCGCCCGTTGACCCAGGCGGCGTCCGTGACGCGGGCGTCGATCGTGAATGCGTTGGCCCGCTCGGCAAGCGTCAGGAGCTCGCCCGGTGAGCCCTCCTGCAGCAGCCGGGAGCGCACCCTGGCCACCGCGCCGAGGCCGTCGACGACCTCTGCGAACCGCTCGCGCGCAAGTGGCTGGAGTGCCGCGAACAGCGCCGCACGGTAGTGGTCCGAGGCCTCGATGAACTGCGGGCCCGCGAGACGCGACAGCACCTCCACGCGGTAGAAGCGGGCGACGAATCGCCGTCGCAGCGCCGGGTCGGCGACGCCGTGGTCGATCTCGTCGAGAATCTCGCGCAGGTGCTCGGCATGCGTCGCGGGATCGACGAGCTCCGAGCTGATGTGACCCTCGTCCTCGCGCTTGTTGAAGAAGTAGCAGGGCTCGTCGCCCAGGATCGAGATGACGCGGGCGGCGAGGTATGCCCGGAGCGTGAAGAGCTGGTCTTCCATCTGGCGCCAGCCCTCCGGGAAGGCGATCTCGTGCTCGCGCAGCAGCGCCGTCCGAAACAGCTTCGTCGGGCCCATGCTCGCGTCGGCCAGCTGTGGCGTCTCGATGAGCGTCGTCGACCCTCGGGTGCGCGTGAAGAGGTCCTGGCGCCGCGTCAGCGTCTCGCTCGCGAACTTGCCCAGCACGATGTCCGAGCCGTTCGTGCGCGCCATGCGCAGCAGCCGGTGGAGCGCCCGCGGCGCGAGCTCGTCGTCGGCGTCGAGGAACTGGACGTACTCGCCCAGCGCCGCCTCGAGCCCGATGTTCCGGGGACGGCCCGGACCGCCCGAGGCCGGGATGTGGATCACCCGGACGTGCGGCTGCTCCCGCGCCAGGCGATCCAGCCGGGCGCCCGTCCCGTCCGTCGAGCCATCGTCCACGAACAGGATCTCGTACCGGTCGCGGGACATGGACTGTCGAAGGAGCGAACGGATGCACGGCTCGATGTATCGGCCGGGGTTGTGCGCGGGGATGACGACCGAGACGACCGGGCGCATCGGACTATCGCCGCGTGGTGGCTGTGCGGGGGGCCTCGAGTGACACGGGTGGCGCCGTCTGGGTCATTCGGTGCTCAGCTTGGCCAACGCCCCTCCGTCCGCGACGAGTGACTGGCCGGTGATGAATGATGCGCGCCGGCCGTCCGCGAGGAACAGGATCGTCTGGGCGATCTC
>DASSHR010000223.1:0-12423 GCA_035692745.1 Candidatus Limnocylindrales bacterium
CCGGCGTCCGCGTCGATCCGAGAGCCGGCCGCCGAACGGGGCAACGACCGCCGCGACACCCGCGATGCCGAGCAGCGCGATGCCGCTGGTGCTCGCCGATTCGTGGAGCAGCTCCTCGACCGCGAGCGGGACGAGGATGAACGTGCCGTGAAGGATCACGGTCGCGCCGAAGACGCCGAGGAGCGCTGCCGCGAACGGCCGGTTGACGAACAGCCGCGGATCGACGGCCGGACGGTCGCGCTGGAGCTCGACCCACACGAACAGGGCGGCGAGCGGCAACACGGCCAGGACCGCCGCCGTCCCGGCCGCGCCGCCGTCGCTCCGGAGCGCGAGCACGAACGCGATGATGGTCACGGCGAGCAGGACGAGGCCCGGCCAGTCGATGGGCACCGCTTCGCGCCGTGCCTGGGCGAGGTGCGCGGGCGCCTCCGGGCGGAGTCGGAGCCCGACGAAGGCCGCGGCGATGATCCCGAGCGGCACCGCGAGCACGAACAGGGACCGCCACCCGAACGCGCCGACCACGAGCCCGCCGATGAACGGCCCGAGGGCAGCGCTCGTCGACACGAGCAGGTCGAACAGCCCGAAGGCTTCACCCTGCCGGGCAGCGGGAGCGGTCTCTCGGACCAGCGCCGCGGAGCTCGTCGAGATGAGCGCGCCGCTCACTGCCTGCCCGACCCGCGACAGCTCGAGCAGCTCGAAGCTGCTCGCGATGGCCGCGACGGCCGACGCCGCGGCGAAGAGCAGCACACCGGCGAGGAACGCGGGTCGGTGGCCGTAGCGATCACCGATCGAGCCGCCGACCGGCAGCGCGACCGCCACCGCCCCGAGGTACAGGGTGACCAGCGAGGACACCTGGTTCGCCCCGAGCGAGAAGTCGCCCATCACGCCGGGGAGCGCCACGGCGAGCATCGTGGAGTTGAGGGGGACGAGGATCGCGCCACTCGCGACGCCCAGCAGCGCCGCCGACAGCAGCCGGGGGCCGCGCGGGGAGCGCGCGCCGCCCGGCCCGCCCGGAGTGGGCACGGCGGTCACAGGAGCCGGACGGTCCCCGCGGTGCCGTCGATCTCGACGAGCCGGCCGTCCGCGATCCGCGTCGTCGCGTCGCCCGTCCCGACCACGGCCGGCAGCCCGAACTCGCGCGCCACCACGGCCGCGTGCGACAGCACGCCGCCCGTGTTCGTGACCAGCCCGCCCGCGATCGTGAACACCGGCACCCACGACGGGTTCGAGGACGGGCAGACGATGATGTCGCCGGGCTGGATCCGCCCGAAGTCGTCCTGCGAGAGGGTCACTCGAGCCGGCCCGCGGACGATCCCGGCGGATGCGCCCTTGCCGACGAGCGTGTCGGCAACGCCGCTGGCGATCCGCGGACCGTCGAACCGGTCTCCGGTCGGCGGCTTGTCGGGCACCTTGCCGACCCAGTACGGCGGCGTGCGCCGCTCGTTGCGCTCGTGCTCGGCCCGCCGCGCCGCGACCAGGTCCTGGCAGGGCTTGCCATCGCGCACGGCGTCCGCGACCTCGTCGCGGGTGAGGAAGAACACGTCGTCGGCGATGTCGAAGCGGCCCTCGCGCGCGAGCCGCGTGCCGACGCGCAGGGCCAGCGTGCGCAGCCGCGCCTGCGACAGTCGGTCGATCCAGTAGTTGTGGCCCTCGGTCAGCCAGCCGATGTCGCGCGCATGGCCGAGCAGCTCATCGAACGCGGCCAGCTGCTCGGGTTGGTCGCGGAGCCGCTCGTGAACCCGTGCCTCGAGGTCCGCGGCGGTCCGTCGCAGGGCGGCTTCGCGTTCGGCGGACGGCTGGGCTGGGTTCCGGAGCCGCGTCGTGACCCGCGCGAGCAGCAGCTGCGGCTCGTCAGCCCAGGAGGCCAGTCGGAGGTCGTCGTGGTTCTGGCCGAGGTGCCCGTGCTCGGCGACGAACGCCTCGAACGCATCGACGAATGCGCCGCCGCCGGCAAGGCCGCGGAGATCGTCCAGACCGACAGCCGTCGCTGGAGCCCGAGGGCCATCGACACCGGTCTCGCCACCGGCGTCGACCGCGGCCTCGATGGCCGCGCGCAGTGCCGGGCTGCTCGCCGCGAGGACCGCGAGCTGCTCGACCCCTACCTCGACCTCTTCGAGCTCGTGGTGGCCTCCGCCGATCAGCATCAGCGCCTCGGCGTCCCGGCCCGGGCCCATGACGCGGGCGTAGGCATCCGAGAGGTCCTCGAGGACCTGGTACGGACCCATGATCGAGATGAAGTGGATGACCCACGAACGGCTCGCGCCGGCCCACGCGTCGAGCCAGGCGCTCGCGAGCTCGGCGGCGGGAAGGTCATCAACCGGGATCGCGGCGATGCCGTCGAAGATCCGACGGAGCTCCGGGAGCGCCTCGTCCTGCCAGTACGCTCGCGTGACCGGAATCCGAGCGCGACAGGTCGCCAGCCAGCGCGCTTCGGCCGCGGCCTCCTCGGCCTCCGGCACGTTGGCGCGAAACGAGAAGTACGCCCAGCCGTGCCAGACGCCCGGATACAGCCGCTGCGGGGCATCGAAGGCCTCGTAGTGCGGGTTGAACCCGCCGCCGACGCAGTACCGGACGAAGTCCGCGGCGAGCGGCGTCAGCGCGAACGGCATGTGCATGTCGTCGCGCTCCCACGATTCCAGGGCGTCCGACGGGCTGTCGAAGACGACCGGAAAGTCGTCGCGCTCGGTCATGGGGCGCCCACCGCGGCATCGAAGGAGGCGCCGGTCGTGATCGGCCGTGCCTGGAGCAGGTACCACGTGCCCCCCGCGTGGGCGGCTTCGATGTCGACGGGCAGGCCGAACCGATCCTCGACCTGGAGGCTCAGCTCCACCAGCTCGGCGAGGACGTCCGGACCCAGGGCCGGCCCGGCCGCCCCGCTGGAGCCGTCACCCGGGTCGAGCTCCAGCACGCGGCGCGACGCCTTGTCCACCACCGTCGTGTCAGGGGTGATCGTGCCCGCAACCATCGCGTCGCCGAGCCCCCGGGTCGAGGTGATGACGACCTGGTCTGCGCGCCCCGTGACCGGATGTCGCGTGAACACCACGGCCGAGGCGTCGGCCGGGACGAGCGCCTGGACCACGACCGCCATGGCCGCCTCGCCGGGATCGAGCGACCGACGCCGGCGGTAGGCGGTGGCCTCCGGGCTCCAGAGCGAGGCCCAGCAGCGTCGGACGGCGGCATCGATGCCGGCCGGCGGCACGTCCAGCTCGGTTTCGTGGAGACCGGCGTACGAGCTCGCCGCGCCGTCCTCCGCGATCGCCGACGACCGCACCGCGAACCGTGGCGCAAAGCCGGCAGGCGCCAGCTCGCCGACGAGCCGCGTGACCGCCGCCGTGAGCGCGACAGACAGCGGCTCGGCGAGGGGTGCCGTCGCCAGTGCGGCCCCGTCCGCGGCGGTGGCACCCAAACCGGCCGTGTCGGCAACCTCCGCCAGCTGGGCGCGGAATGCGGACGTCGTGAGGCAGAAGGCGGGTGGAACCCGGAACCCAAGGTGCGCCAGCCGGGCCAGGGACGCACCCTTGCCGCCGAGGTTCGCCACGTCCGGCATCGGTGCGTCGTTCCGATCCGCGGCGAGGCCCAGCCATGCGATCAGCTCGCCGTCGAAAGGGGACACGCGGCTCCCTGCGCTCCTCCGGCGGCGCGTCGGGCCGCACCGGGTCGCCGGAGTCTAGCAACGGGATCGGGGCACATGAAGGCCCGGCGGCCGAACCGGCCGCCGGGCCTGGAGCTGCGAAGACGAACCGCCGTCAGCGGGTCGTCGTGTCGTACGTCGTCGGGTCGGTGGTGACCCGGTCGTCGTCGCCCTCCATCTCGTCCTCGGCATGGTCGCCGACGCCGGCACCGGCGCCGGCACCCACCGCACCACCGACGAGCGCGCCGGGAGGTCCGGCGATCGCGCCGCCCACCGCCGCGCCCGCGAGGGCGCCACCGGCGCCGCCGACGGCCGCGCCACCCTCATCGTCGCCGCCCTCGGCAGCCTCACCGGCGGCTGCGCCGCCGAGTGCGCCGAGCGCGCCACCGACCACGGCGCCCGGAGGGCCCGCGACCGCGCCACCGACGATGGCGCCGCCGATCGCGCCGCCACCGGCACCGACCGCCTCGCCGCCCTCGGCCTTCTGGTCGTCATCGTCGAACACGTCGTCCGGACGACGCTGGTCTCGATCGTCGTACGTCATGGCGAACCTCTCTTCACGTGCGAATGTGCGTGGCGCCTCGGGCCGAGGTGCCGATGTCCGGACGATGGCAGGGCGACCCTCGCACGAGCGAACGTCGGTCATGCGCGCGGGCGTTGCGATTGCGCGGCAGCGGACCTTCGTGGGTCGGCGCGTGCCCGTCGGGCGCACCGGGTACCAGTACTTCCCGGCACCACCGCGACGACCAGAAGGCGCCCGACGGCGGACCCCACCCCACATGGCCCAAATGGGTCATACCGAAAGTCCCAGCGAAGGTCGAACCTGTCGTCATCAGGGGTCGTGGAAGGCACGGCCCGGAGCGAGACGAGGAGTCGCGTGGCCGATCGGGGGAACGCCGGAGCCCTGCAGCGCTCGCTGCGCCTGTTCGGCCTGACCATCCTGCCGGTTGGGCTGTTCTGGGCGGCGATCGCGCTCGCGGTCGGGGAGATGCAGCTCGCCATCCTCGGATCGGTGGCCTGCGTGTTCTCCCTGTGGCTCGTCATCGAAGGCCGCCGCCGCGTGGTCCGCTCGGAGAGCCACCTGGCCGTCCGCGTGGCCATTGCCACCCAGATCGCGGGCATCGCTGCCGTGACCGCCGAGCCCTCGATCAGCACCGCGATCGCCATCGGCGCCCTCGTGCCGATCCTGATCGCGATGCCGTACGTCTCGATGCGCCAGCTCACCCGGCTCATGCTCGTGAGCGCCGTCACGGGCGCCTTCGCGACGGCCGCACCGGCGATCCTGCCCTGGGCCCCGCCGATCACTCCGACGCTGCTCGAGTTCATCATCACGTCGGCGAAGATCGTCGTGTACGTGCTGTTCCAGCTCTTCCTCTGGAACGCGTCGAAGCGCCTGACCGACACCACCTCGGAGCTCCGCCACGTCCTCGACATGTCGCACGACCTGGCGGCGACGATGGATCCGCACGACGTCGGCAATGCCCTGGCGCGGCACATCGCGAGCGTGGCCCACGCCGACGAATGCGTCCTGAGCACCTGGGATCGCGAAGCCGATCGGGTCGTCACGTTCGGCCTGTTCTCGACGGAGCAGCCAGGCCCGCTCGAGCCGTGGTACGACCTCAAGAGCTATCCCGCCACCCGTGCCGTGCTCGCCGAGATGCGGCCCTACGTCGTCGATTCGGACAACCCCGACGCCGACGCCGCGGAGATCATGTACCTGAAGGAAGTGGGGCACCAGACACTGGTCATGGTCCCGCTGGTCGCGCGCGGCGAGTCGATCGGGATCGTGGAGATGTTCTCCTCGCGCGCGCACGCCTTCTCCGACCGCGAGATCGAGCTCGCCCAGATGCTCGCCCGCGAAGCGGCCGTGACGTTCGACAACGCCCGCCTCTCCGAGGAGCTGCGGCTGCTGGCCTATCGCGACTCCCTGACCGGGCTCGCGAACCGGGCGCGCCTCCAGGACCGCGTCGAGCACGCGCTCGAGCGGCTGCGCGGCCGCAGCCCGAACCATGCGGCGCTCCTGTTCATCGACCTCGACAACTTCAAGAACGTCAACGACCGGTTCGGGCACGGGAAGGGCGACACCACGCTCCAGGCCCTGGCCGAGCGCATCCGCGCCACGATCCGGCCGGGCGACACCGCCGGCCGCCTCGGCGGCGACGAGTTCGCGGTCCTGCTCGAGGACGTGGAATCGCCCGAGATCGTCGGCGTGATCTGCGAGCGACTGCTCGCCGCGCTCTCGGAGCCGGTGGAGCTCGGCGAGGCGTCGCCGATCGTCGGCGCCAGCATCGGCTACGCCCTCAGCGGCCCCGACTGCAGCACGAGCGAGGAGCTGCTTCGCAACGCGGACATCGCGATGTACGCCGCCAAGGCGGGCGGCCGAGGCCAGGTCGTCCCGTTCCGACGCGACCTGCTCGACACGGCGTCTGCCCGGGCCGAGCTGGCGTCCATGCTCCGGGGCGCCGAGGCTCGCCGCGAGCTGCAGGTCCATTTCCAGCCGGTCGTCCGGATGGATGGCGCGGTCCCCGTTGGCGTCGAGGCGCTGGTGCGCTGGCAGCCGCACGGCGACATGCTTCACCTGCCCGCCGAGTTCATCGGGCTCGCGGAGGAGACGGGCGAGATCCTGCCCATCGGGCGGTGGGTCGTCGCCGAAGGCTGCCGCCGCGTCCGGGCGATCCAGGAGCGCCACGACCTCCCAGGCCTCCGCCTGTACGTGAACCTGTCGGCGCGCCAGTTCCGCGATCCGGGCCTGGTGCCGATGATCACCACGGCGCTGGCCGAGACCGGCCTGCCGGCCCGCGACCTGACCCTCGAGATCACCGAGGGCACGCTGCTCACCCCGGGCTTCGAGACCGTCGAGCGGATCGGCGAGCTGCGCGCGCTCGGGCTTCGGCTCGCGATCGACGACTTCGGGACCGGCTACTCATCGCTCGGCTACCTCCGGGCCTTCCACATCGACGAGCTCAAGATCGACCGCTCGTTCGTGCCGGGCTCCAGCGGCGTCGGCGACGCGAAGGTGCTGAGCCAGGCCATCGTCGAGCTGGGCCGGATGCTGGGCCTCGAGATGGTCGCCGAGGGCATCGAGACCGAGGAGCAGGCGGCGTGGTTCCGGGAGCTCGGCTGCAGCCTCGCGCAGGGCTTCCTGTACGCGCACCCGATGCCGGCCGCCGAGCTCGATCGCTACTTCCGGCGTCAGAGCCAGTCGATGCGCCGGAGCACCCACACGGCGGCCAGCGACCCGAGCACGGTGATCGCCAGGATCACGTAGAACCCGGCGCCCTCGATGCCGTTGATCGCGTTGGCCGCCTCGCTCATCCCGAACAGGCCCGCGATCGCACCGATCCCGGCCAGGATCACCGTGACGCCGGTGAGCCGCTTCATGATCCGGGACAGGTTGTTGTTGATCGTCGAGAGGTAGATCTCGAGCGAGCCGGCGCTCAGCTCGCGGAACGAGTCGAGCTCGTCGTTGAGCCGGATCAGGTGGTCGTACACGTCGCGGAAGTAGAAGACGTTCGGCTCCGCGATCTGGTCGAACTCGCGGCTCGTCAGCTGGGCGAACACCTCGCGTGACGGGGCGAGGACGTGGCGGATCCGGATGAGCTCGCGCTTGAGCCGGAACAGCTGCTCGAGGGTCGCCGGGACCGGCCGCTCGACCGCCGCATCCTGGATCGCGTCGATCTCGTCACCAAGGCGATCGAAGACCGGGAAGTAGCCGTCCACGATCGAGTCGACGAGGGCCCACAGCACGTGGTCCGCGCCCTTCTCGAGCAGCGGCCCCACGCCGACCTTCAGCTGGTGGGCCTTCGACGGCTCCCAGGCCGAGCGATGGGCGGACAGGAGGAACCCGTGGCCGAGCACGAAGTCGATCTCACCGGCGTCGACCTCCGCGCCCGCCTCGCGGACCAGCACGAACGCCACGACGTGGATCACGTCGCCGACGAGCTGGACCTTCGCCCGCTCGTTGCTCTCGATGATGTCCTCGGCGACGAGGGGATGGAGGCCAAGGGCCTGGGCGGTGGCCTGCACGAGCTCGGGGGATGGGTCCGTCAGGTCCACCCAGGTGTGGGCGCCGCTGGCCCGGACGAGGGCAGCGAGCTGCTCGACGTCGGTCGAGGTCTCGAGATGGCCGGCCTGCCAGCGCTGGATGAGGATCGGCGGCCGGTCGTCCATCGGCGCGATCGTACGCCACGCCATACTGCGCGGCATGACCCGCGGCCGGCTCGAGGCGTTCAGCGATGGGGTGATCGCGATCCTCATCACGATCATGGTCCTGGAGCTCGTGCCGCCGCACGGGACCCAGTTCGCGGACCTGCTGCCGCTGTGGCCGAAGTTTCTGTCGTACGTGATGAGCTTCGCGTACCTGGCGATCTACTGGAACAACCACCACCACCTGCTGCAGGCGGCGAAGACGGTGAGCGGCCGGGTCCTGTGGGCGAACATGCTCCTGCTGTTCTGGCTGTCGCTGGTGCCGTTCGCGACGTCGTGGATGGGCGAGAACGACTTCGCGTCGCAGCCGGTCGCCCTGTACGGCGTCGTGCTGATCATGGCCGCGTTCTCGTACTACTGGCTCGTGCGCACGCTGATCCATGCCCCCGGCCAGGCGGCGACCATCGCCGAAGCCCTGGACAACGATCGCAAGGGCAAGGCGTCGCCGCTGTTCTACGCGATCGCGATCGTGCTCTCGCCCTTCGCGCCGGCGGCCTCGGTGCTGCTCTTCATTGTCGTCGCCGCGATCTGGATCGTGCCCGACCCACGGATCGAGCGGCGGATCAGCGCCTGACCCGCCGCTCCGGAGGCGGTCAGGACGCCCGCAGCGTGCCCGTCATGTTGGGGTGCACGTCGCACTTGAAGACGTACGTGCCGGCGGCCAGCGCCGGGACCGGATACCACCGGGTGGCCGGGCCGGGGAACACGACGCCGAGGAGGAGCGGGTCCGCCGACGCGCCCTCGGGATAGATCGAGACGTTGTGGGCGACGCTCTCCTGGTTCTCGAAGACGAGGATGAACGGCCGGCCCGCCGGCACGTCGAGCTCGGCCTTCGTGAACGCGATGTCCTTCGCCGCGAGCGTCGGGCTGTTCGGGTCGAGCGACGCGGGCGGCTCGGCGAAGCCGGCCGCGGTCGTGTTGCCGCAGCCCGCGAGGACGACGACGACCGCGAGGAGCGCGACGATCGGACGCACTTCCACGGCGCTCATGCCCGGACGAGGGCGGCGACCGTCCGACGGACGCGCCGGAGCGGGTTGCCGTCGTACGAGCGGATCTCGAGCAGGAGCAGCGCGATCAGCCCGATCTCGATCGCCTTGGCGATGTAGGCCACGTCATACCGTGGACCCGTCAGGTACCAGCCGACGATCGCGGCCAGGGCATAGCCGACCAGGCCGAGGCGGATGAGCCAGCGCAGCCGCATCACCAACGCGAACGGGGCGACCATCGCGACGGCGGCGACGAGGTACCCGGCGCCATTGAGCGTGAAGAGCAGGCCGCCGAGGGTGAGGTGGATCCAGCCGGTCGCGACGGTGAGGGCGACGATGGCGATGCGAACCGCGATCGCTGCCGGCGAGCCGGGACGCAGCATGCGCATTGCAGAACCTCCTGTGTCACTAGTTGCTACTTCCATGTAGCACGTTATGGCACAGGATCAGGCTACTGTCAAGTAGCACGTAACCGTGGTGCGTCCGCTGAGGTCAGAGCTCCGTGTCGTCCGCGAGATGGTGGGCGAGCAGGGCCTGCTGCCGGGGCGTGAGGACGAGGCGGTCGAAGCCGTTCCAGCGCAGGCCCGTCATGCGCGCGATGTTCCAGGGCTCGAGGTCGGCGGGCTCGCCGCGGTGGATCGCACCGCGGATCGCGAGGAGGTCGCGCAGGTACGCGTGGCCATCGTTCGTGAGGTCGTCGGGAACCTCGTCCGACCAGCCGAGGCAGCCCAGGATCTCGTGGAACGCGATGGTGGCGTCCGGGTCCAAGGGGACGGCCTGAATCGCGGCGCGGTCGCGCGGCGACAGGGTCACTTGATCTCGATCGTGATGCAGAGCTTGCCGCGCACATGCTCCCAGCGCATCGGGCCGACGGTGAAGCCGGCCGATTCGAGCGCTCGGGCCGCGGTCTTCCCGAGCTTCGACTCGGCGGGGTTCAGCTGCGCCTCGTAGGTCGTGAGCGTCTCCGGGTTCTGGATGTTGTGGATCAGCAGGTCGTTCCCGCGCGTGACCTGGGCCTCCTTCAGCGCTTCGGCGAGCAGCACGGTGCCGGTGCCCGCGGGCATGTTCCGCCGGTAGATGTCCGTCAGGCGGATGACGTTGCCATCCGGCTCCAGCCGGACGAGGGCGTTCGGGTCGTTCCTGGCGCTGACGGTCACCGCGAAGTCGTCCTTCTTGACGACGATGCCGCCGGGGATGTCCTCGACCTTCCTCGCCGTCTCCCCGGCCGCGGGCTTGCCGGGCCCCTGCGCGGTCGTTCCGGCCTGCGGAGCCGGCTCGGCGCCACCGGTGCGGCTGGTCGCGGGTCCGCTCGCGGCCTCGGTCGGGGCGGGCGACGGGATCGTGGGCCGCTCCTGGGGCACCGGCGCTGCCGCATCCGGACCCGGGCCGGCGGCCGGGGACATGGTCGGGTTGTCGAACGTCTTGGCGCCGATCGCCGCCGCCTGGATGCTGTCGTTGGTCTGCCGCGCCCACGAGGTCGCGTCATCGACGAAGGCCTGCTTGACCGCATCGGTCACGCCGACCGCGGCGCCCGTCTTGTCGTGGACGACGCCCTTGCCGCGGCCGGTGAGCTGGGCGTAGCGCAGGAACATGTCGCGCAGCATCTCCGGGGCGATGTCCGAATTGACGTCCCACCGGCTCTGCACGAACTCGCCGAGCAGCTTCGCGATCGCGTCGCCCGCCGGGCGCAGGCCGCTGAGCCACTCGGCCATCGCGATCCGCGCCGCGTACTTGGCCGCCGCCTTCACCTTGCCGTCGAGGTCCTTGGCGTGGTGGACGTGGTCCTCGAGCATGCCCATGTTCGCGCCCGACGCCGCCGCGGATTCGGAGAGCTGCTCGGCGCCGGGCTTGTCAGACGGGGTCGTCTCGCCGAGGAGCTCGGCCACGATGACCTTCTCGGCCCGGGCGCGGATCGATTCACGGACCCGCTCGGCGCGGCGATTGAGGTCGTCGACGCGCTGGGTGTCCATCGGCGATTCCTGCTGGAGCTGCTTGAGCTCGCGCGTGGTCGCGTCGAGGAGCTTCTGCTGGCTCTCGACCAGCTCCGCGTCCGCCTTGAGCTTCGCGGCCTTCGGGCTGTCCTCCGGCAGTCGCGCTGCTGCCTCGCGCAGCTTCCTGCCGACGACGTCGCCCGGCATCTTCTCGGCCGCGGCCGGCGCGCCCTTGAGGCGCTGGCCGTGAGCCACCGCCTGCTTGAAGGCGGACGGCGTGGCGTAGGCGTCCGGCGCGAACCAGTTGATCTCGGCCTGCTTCTTCGCGATCGCCTCGTGGTTGGGCGGCTCGCCGGCCATGAGCGTGCCGAGCTCCTGCTTCTTCTGACCGAGGATCTGCTCGCGCGCCGTCCGGTTCTGGGCAGCCTCGCCGATCTTCGGCTTCGCGGCCTTCGCATCCGCAACGGCCTTGCCCCACTCGGCGACGCGGGCGTCGTGGAACTGGCGGGCCTCGGCGAGCAGCGCCTTCGCCTCGGCCTGCACGCGCGGGTCGCCGGCGAGGTTCCGCAGGCGCGCCTCGAAGGCCTTGAACTGCGCCTCGTTCTGGCCTCGGAGCTGCTCCGCCAGGCCGACCATGATGTCGACGTGCTGCTGGGCGCCCTTCGCCTTCGCATCGGTCGGCTTGATGCGGCCCTCGCCGATGAACGAGTAGATGTTCGTGTCGATCACGACGTCCGTCTCGCCGCCGCCGATACGCTCGCGCAGCGCCTCCGACAGCTTCTGCGCGGCCTCTGCGGCGAGCTTGACCTGGTCGGCCATCTGCTGGCCGGTGCCGGCCGCTTCGTGGCCCTCGTGGGGTCGGATCGTCGCATCGATGTCGCTCGAGAATGACTTGGTACCCGCATTCTCCAGGCGGAGCGAGTCGAACTTGCCGCCCGCGGCCTTCTTCACCGCATCCCAGGTCTCGTTGACCATCGCCTCGCGCTGCGCGACCAGCGCCTCCTGCGCCTTGCCCTTCGCCTCGCCCTTGAGCTTGCCGACCGCAGCCTTGAGCACGTCCTTCCAGCCGCCGCCGAGCTTGATCGCGTCCTCGACGCCCTTCGGCGGCGTCTCGCCGGTGATCACGCCTTCGAGCAGCTTCCGCGCGGCCGCCTTGGCCTTCCTGCTGCCGGGTTGGGGGCCCTTCTCGGCCGGCTTGGCTGCGGGGGCCTCGGTCGCGCCCGCCGCCTGCTCGCCGGGCTTCGGCTGGCCCTCCGGCACGTTCGGCTCGGGTGGCTTCTTCGTGCCCGTTGCCTCGTCGGCGGGACCACCCCTGGTGGGGTGCTCGTTCGCGGCGGCCGGCAGCTCGCCGGGCGCGCCTTCCTTCGCCGCGGGATGCTCCGGGGCGCCGGGCTTCTCCGACGATGTCGGCGCGTCCGTACCGGCGGAGGGCGCCTCCTTGGTCGCGCCGGAGGTGCCGGTCGCCCCGGCGTCACCGCCGGGCGCCGGCTTGCCGCCGGGCGCCTCGCCGCCGGCCGTTGCCGTCGGATGGTCGGCGGTGCCCGTGGTCGTGGCGCTCGGCTCCGTGTGGGCGCTCGTCGCCGCGGAGGCTGCCTTCGCCGCCTTGGCGGCCTGCCTGGCCTTCATCGCATTGCCGGCGATGAACATGCCGTTGTTCTGGATCGCGCCG
>DASSHR010000224.1:0-8165 GCA_035692745.1 Candidatus Limnocylindrales bacterium
GGATGTGGCGCGAGGCCGCCGACTGGACGTCGGTCGCGCGCACCGCCTCGATGGCCGGGCGGTAGCGGTCCAGCTCGTCCCAGGGCAGGCCCTGGACCACGAGCCCGGCGATCGCGCCGACGACCGCGGGCGGCGTCTCGAACCGGAGCGGGAACACGCCGACGAGGTAGTCGCGGGCGAGCTTGATCTCGTCCGGCGTGGGCGGCGCGAGACGCATCTGCTCCAGCTCGGTGAGCGAATCCTGGATCGCGGGCACCGTCACCTCGGTGTTCACGGCCGCGCGCATCGCGAATGGGCCAGGCCCGCGGCGCAGGTCGAAGCCCGCGCCCGCGCCGTACGTGTAGCCCTTCTCCTCACGCAGCTTCCGGTTCAGGCGCGAGTTGAACAGCCCGCCGAGGATGGCGCTCATCACCGACACGGCGTGGAAGTCCGGGACGCGCCTCGGCAGGCCGACGTGGCCGATGCGGATCTCGGTCTGCACGGAGCCCGGGCGATGGATCACGCGGACGATCCGATCCGTGCGGGCCGGCGTGATCACGGGCTTCGTGGCCGGCTCGGCAGCGGGATTCGGAGCCCAGGCACGGAAGCGCGATTCGGCGATGGACCAGACGTCGCCGCCATCCTCAAAGGCGCGCAGGTCGCCCCCGATCAGGAGGGTCATGCGCGCCGGATCGAACCGTCGCCCGTGCAGCGCGGTGACCGCCGCCGCATCGAGACCGGGAACCGTTGCCTCGGTGCCCGCCGACGGTCGCCCGTACGGCGTGCCCGCCGCATAGATCGTGTTGACGAAGGCGTCGTCGGCGCGGCGTCGCGGGTCCGCCTTCGCCTGCAGCAGGTCGTTGAGGCGCTCGTCGCGCATCCGCTCGACGTCTGCCGCCGGGAACGTCGGCTCGCTCGCCACCTCGGCGACCAGCGCGAGCGCCTCGCCCAGCCGCTCCGCGGGCACGTCGACGCTGATCGACAGGCCGTCCCAGCCGGCTTCGGCGTGCAGCGACGCACCGAGCCGCTCGGCGGCCTCCGTCAGCCCGATCGCGTCGTGGTGCTTCGTGCCCTCGGTCAGCGCTCGCGCCATGAGCGACGTGACGCCCGCCTGCGACGCCGGCTCGTCGACCGCGCCGCTCGGCAGGATCAGGGACGCCGTGACCAGGGCTCGCCCGGGCAGGTTGACCGCGATGACCGAGAGCCCGTTCGACAGCTGCCGGCGGTCGAACCGCGGGAACTGGAACGGCCGCGGCTCGCCGGGCGTCGGGCGTTCGGCGACGACCACGCTGTCGGTCATTCGGAGGCCTCGGACGTCGTCGCGTCGGACGTCTCCGCAGCCTGCGCGGCGCCGGCCGATTCGGCGGCCTCGCCGGTGGTGGGCACGTAGGTCAGCACGTATCGGTTGTCGGGCACGAACACGTCGCGGCATACGGCGCGAATCTGCTCGGCGGTGGTCGAGAGATAGCGATCCAGGATGCTGTTCACCATCCCCGGGTCATCGAACAGCGTCGCGTACATCGACAGTCGGTCCGCCTTCTCGTCGACCCGCTGCAGCGCGCCCAGCTCGTCCGCTTCGGTGAGCGCCTTGGCCCGTGCCAGCTCGTCGTCCGAGACGAGCTCCCGCGTCATCCGCTCGAGCTCCTCCCAGAACGCGGACTCCAGCACGGCGAGGTCGACGCCGGGCCGCGCCGTCGTCCAGCCGGCCGTGATGGACGCGCCCGCGACGAGGCCCATCGAGAAGAACGCGACGTCCTGGGCGATCTCCTCCTCGCGCACGAGCCGTCGATGGAGTCGCGAGCCCTTGCCGCCCGCGAGGATCTGGCCCGCGAGGTCCAGCGCATCGAGGCGCGGATCGCCGAACACGGGGCCGCGGAATGCCCAGTGGATCCGCGGCAGCGGCACGCGGTCGGGAACGACCTCGCGCTTCTCGCCGCCGAGCGTCGGCGGGAGCGACATGTCCGGCAGCGGCGCGGGCAGGCTCGGATTGGCCGGGATGCCGCCGAAGTAGCGCTCGACCCACCGCGTGACCTGCTCCGGGTCGATGTCCCCGACGACGGAGACCACGGCGTTGTTCGGCGCGTAGTGGAGGCGGAAGAAGCTCGAGACGTCCTCGAGCGACGCCGCATCCAGGTCCGCCATCGACCCGATCGTGGGGTGGTGGTACGGGTGCCCCGGCGGAAACACCCCGGCGAGGATCTTCTCCACCCACGAACCGTACGGTCGGTTGTCGTACGACCAGCGCTTCTCGTTCTTCACGACCTCGCGCTGGTTGTCGAGGTTCTCCTGGCTCAACGCGTCGAGCAGGGTCCCCATCCGGTCCGCCTCGAGCCACAGCGCGAGCTCGACCTGGTGGGAGGGCATCGTTTCGAAGTAGTTCGTCCGCTCCAGCCAGGTCGTGCCGTTCAGCGTGCCGCCCGCGGACTGGACGAGGGCCATGTGCTCGGTCTTCGCGACGTGCGCCGAGCCCTGGAACATCACGTGCTCGAACAGGTGCGCGAAGCCGGTCTTGCCAGGCTGCTCGTGCTTGGAGCCGACGTTGTACCAGAGGTTCACGGCGGCAACCGGCGCCAGGTGGTCCTCGCTGATGATCAGTCGGAGGCCGTTGGGCAGGCGCGTCTCGGTGAATTCGACCTTGGGGACGAGCACCCGCGGATGCTAGCGCGGATTCAGAGCCGCAGCGGAACCACCGCCAGGGTCAGGGCAAGCCCGATCAGCGCGCCCTCGATGATCATCTGCAGGGCGCGCCGTCGATCTGCGGCCCGTTCCCGCGCCTCGACCCCGACCTGTTCCCCGAGCGGCCCGAAGTTCTCCAGGCCGAGCGCCCCGAACGCCACGCAGAACCGCTGCACCACCTGCAACCACGTGACGCCCACCGCCGTCGCAACCGGCCACAGGATGAACCGCGCGAGCGCCGGCACGTCGAGCGCGACGACGACGACGGCGATGATCAGGAACAGGATCGACGCGAAGGTCGCGGACCGCCGGCGCCGGGCGATCTCTGCCGGGCCGATGTTGCAGCGCTGCGCGATGGAGCGGCGAACGGTCACGAGGACATCCTAGGCCTGCCTGCCATCCCCGCCCGCTAGACGTCGTCGGCCGCGATGTCGCCGGATGCCGTGTTGAGCGCACTGCCGCGCGCCACGTTGTCGCATTTGATCGCCTTGAAGTAATCCCAATCCTTGCCGATGCCGTAGTCGGATGTCACGACGTACGCGGCGCGCGTTGCCTCCCGGATCTCGTCGAGGGCGAGCTCGGCCCGGCCCTGCTGCTCCTTGAGCTCGGCATCGAGGGCACGCAGCGCGACCACCTTCGCTGCATCGTCCTTCGCGTCCTTCCACTGGTTCCGGAGCTCGCGCGCCCTGGCTGCCGACGCCTGGAGTGCTGCCTCGTGAACACGAGCATTTGCGAGGTGCTCCTTGGCCGCGACGTTGTACGTGGACCAGACCTTGGACGACACGCCCTCGCCCACCCGGACGCTCCCTCGCAACATCATCCGGCCCAGGACCTTGTTCGCGGCCTCGGTCCGCATGGCGGCGGTCGAGATGTCCTGCTCCTTCACCTGGATCCGGTCGCTGAGCTTCTTGATCTCCTTCTGGTCCGGCGTCTGCTTCGCGTCGGCGGCGATCTGGTCCGCGCTCGGCGCGGGCGTCTTCGTCCTGGCCCGCTTCTTCGCGCCACCCCTGGCCGCCGCCGGCTTCTCCTCCGCGGTCACGCGGGCGCGGACCTTGCCGATGCTCTCGTTCGGGTCGGTGCGCATTGCCAGGGATTCGGACTGGCTGCGGACCGCTTCGAACTTCGCGATGTGGTCGTCGACGACGTTCACCTGCTCCTGGCGCAGCTCATCGGGCAGGTCCGTGTACTTCGTCTTGTCGGCGACATTCTTCCGTCGCTCCTTCAGCTTCGCGATCTCCTGTCCGGCGTCGTCGGCGACCGTGTTCCCGCTCGTGTGATCCGAGCTCAGCTGGTCACGCGCGGCCTGATGCTTGTCCTCCAGCGCCGCCCGACCGCCCGCGCCCGGAAAGTTCGGGTCGCCGGGGAGCTCCAGGTTCCATGGGTTCGGCCTGCTGCCGCCACGGCCCTGGCCACCGATCATTCGGGCGCCGTTCTCCTGGACGTAGTCGGTGTAGATGCGCATCCGATCCGCGGGCGTCTTCGCGTTCCGGAACGCCTTGTTGTCGCGCTCGAGATCGGCGACGATCTTCGGATCGATCTGCTGGGTGAGCAGCCAGTAGCCGGACGACGCCCCGGCGTCATGGTGGGAACCCATGAAGATCTTGCCGAGCGCCTCGAGGTTGGCGTCGCCCGATTCGCCGCTGACGGTGTATCGCGCGGCGAAGCTCTCCTTGCCGTTCTTGATGGTCGCCTCGATCTGCGCATTCGCGTGCTGCTCCCGGTCGCCGAGGAACTCCGCGACCGCGCCCGTTCGCGTGTCGAAATCCTGGCCCCCACCGAACGTCTCCGTCACGTTCCCGGCCTCATCCTCCTCCTTCGATTCCCACTTCCGATCCTTCCACGAGGCGCTGAACTTCACGGGCATGCCGTAGTCGTCGTGGTGGTTCGACTGCTTGAACGTCTTGACTCGCCGGTTGGTCGCGCCGGCGCCGGGCGCGTCCGAGCTGCTCACCCAGCGGTTGAACGCCGCGATGCCGTTCGGCGTGTTGAGGTCGAAGCTGTACGTCACAGCCCGACCAGTTTCCTCGGACTTCCCCTTGGTGTTCGTCATCCCGAAGGCCCCGATATTCGGGTCCTTGGTCGTGTCCTCGGAGAACGTCCGCGTCACGTCCACCGTCGTCTGCCCGGTGCGCATGACGGAGACTTCGTTGTTGGTCGTCTCGACGTGGTTGTAGCCGAGTGACCCCATCCCCTCGCCGTACGACAGCGAGCCGCCGATCGTGTTCGCGCTCGCCGTGCCACCGCCCCGGCTCTCGCCGATCTTGATCTGCATCGCCCCCATGACCGTCGTCGGGGCCGCCTGGAAGATGCTCTCCTGGGTCTCGCGGCGAACGTTGTCCCGGAAGTCGTTCGCTTGCTTCAGCGTCGCGAAGATGCGCGACCCGGACCGGTACTTGGCCTCGCTGTGCCCGACGTTGACGCTGGCCGATGTGCCGCCGCCAAGCGACTTGCCGCCACCGACGCCGTAGTTGTCCGTGCTGGAGCGCTTGTACGTGACAACGAATCCGGTGCCCTCGATGTACTGGGGATCGCTCGCATCCGCCTGATCACTTGTCCCGATCGTCGGGCTGATGCTGAGGCCGGATCGCGTCTCGAACGTCGCCGACCCGACGAGCGACGTGTTGCCCTCCCAGTCCGTCGAGCCATGCACGCCGGCGCCGAACCGGTTGCCCTTCTTCGTGGTGTGGCTCACGTCCCCGCTCACATCCACGCCCTTGAGGTTGAGGTCGATGTTCCCCTTGCGCTCGTTGGAGCTCTTGATGTCCTCGCCGAGCTCGTCCTTGCCGTGGGTCGTCTCGGTCACCGTTGAGGCGTGGTAGCCGCCGAGCGACGGATTCTTCGCCTTGAATGCGCCGAATGGGTTCTTCTTGAGCTCGCGCTTCTTCTTCGTCTCCGTCGTGGGGCCGCCGGGCAGCGAGACTGCCCCAGCTGGGTCCACCGCAGGAGCTGTGTGGCCGCCTGCGGGCACCCCATGGCCCTGCCCTGCGTTCGTGGGCCCGGCGCTGCCTGGCCCAGGTGCGATTCGGCCGCGCCGCGGTTGACCACCCCCTGGCGCGAGCACCGTGCCGAGGTCCGAGCCTGGACCGGGCTGCTTGACCGTGCCGCGCGGGCTCGAGTCGGGCGGGCGCCCGTCAAGCGGGTATGACGGGTCGACGATGATCGTGTTGCCCGACCGATAGGCGCGCGGCGACGGGCCCGTTCCGCGGTCCATCGAGAAGACCTGGTCGTGCCACTCGTCGGTATCGCTCGGATGCACGGAGGCGGGGTTCTGCCGATACGCCCGCATGACCTCATCGTGCGTAACCGGCACGGCGGCCTTCATGCCGGACTCCGCTCCAGCGCGTGATCCGGGGAACTTCGCGCGCTTTGCGTTCGGATCGGAGAGGTCCGGCTTCTGCTGGACTGGACCCTGGTAGTGGCGCGGATCGCCGGGAATCGGGTCGTTCGGGCCGAGCTTGCCCTCATCCTCCGGTTCCTCGATCGGTGTCGTTCGGGCCGGCGGCCCGGGTCCGTCATAGTCGGGCCGCACGACGACGGCGCCGCCGATGATGACCCCGTCCGGGTAGTCATCGTCCTGGTACCGCTGCAGCACGAGCAGGTTCTCGTACCACGCATAGTTGATGGCTCGGTGGACGAGCGCCGGGTTCCGCTTGTACCACCCGTCGATGGCAACTTCCCCGATTCCGACCGCCGTCACGGGCGCCTTGCGATTTGCGGCCGGGGATGGGGCTGGTGCCTGGATCGGGGTCCCCGGCAATGACGCCTGGGGCTCGTAATCGGCCGGCATCGGCCCGCCTGCGGCCGGCATCGGCCCGCCTGCGGCCGGCGCTGCCGGCACGGCCCCCGGGATCGCAGCCGGAGGACCGCCCGCACCCCCGGGCAAGGTCGGGCTCGTGGCCACGCCACCGGCGCTGTCGAGCGTCGGGCCGTGTGCCATCCCGGAGCTACGCGGATCCTTTGGGTCGTCGCCCGGCGCGCGCTGTGCCGTCAGCAGCTGGACGACCGCTCGATTGCCCAGCCGCGACCGAGGCGGGACGACGGGTGGCGACGACCCGTGGCCACCGCTGGCGAGCAGCTGGACCACGGCCTGGTTGCCGTACGCCTGCTGCAGGTCGAGGACCGCGTCGAACTCGCTCTGGGGGTCCTCCTGGCGCGGCGCGGCGCCGTCGTGCTGCGACGCCTGGCTCGCCTGACCGAGGCCGCGCGTTGGTGCGGCGCGGCTCGAGCTGCGGCTCGCCGCGGACGACGGCCGGCTCGGTGCAGAACGGAGACGCGCGCTGGCCAGAACGATTCCTCCCCGCGTGGTGCTGGCACCGGGGATGCTACGAACGCGCCCCCGCCGGGAGAATGTCCGAACGGGCAACCGAGCGGGCAGCGACGGGCGCCATGGCCAGCCAGTCGACGATCGATCGAACGTCCGCGAGGCGCCCGGCCATCGCGGGATCCAGCGCCTCCGCCGCCGCGATCGCGGTCTCGATCGCGGTCAGGCACGGCACGCCCTCGGAGATCGCCGTGTGGCGGATCTCGGCCGCGTCGCGCACGGGACCGGACCGGGGCGTCGGCGTGTTCACGACGAGCCGGGTGCGGCCGCTGCGGACGAGGTCGAGCAGCGCGGCCTCGCCGAGCGCCGGGTCGGGTTCGGCGCCGAGCTTCGCGACGGGCGCGGCGGCGATTCCGGCCCCGGCGAGCGTGGCACGGGTGCCTGGCGTTGCCGCGAGCCCGAACCCCGCGAGCTCCAGGGCCCGGGCGAGGCGCACCAGCTGCGGCTTGTCGCGATCGGCGATCGACAGCAGGGCCAACGGCGCCTCCGCAGGCTCCGTTGCCTCGGCGAACGAGGCCGGCGGCGGCACGATCCCCGGCAGCAGGCCCGCGCCGCGCAACGCCTTGGCGAGCGCGACGCGCGGGTCGAGGTGGATCCCGATGACCTCGCCGGTCGACTGCATCGACGGCCCGACCGATGGGTCGACGCCCCGCAGCTTCGTCGTCGAGAACGCCGGCGCCTTGACGGCGACGAACGGTGGTGGCGGCAGCAGCCCGCCGGACCACCCGAGCTCCTCGAGCGTGGCGCCCAGGGCGATCCGGACGGCGAGGTCGACCATCGGCACGCCGGTCACCTTCGACAGGAAGGGCACGGTCCGCGATGCCCGCGGATTGACCTCGATGAGGTACACGCCGTCCTCGCGGACGATGAACTGGGCGTTCACGAGGCCCTTCGCCCCGAGCGCGAGCACCACCCGCTCCATCGCGGCCACGATCAGCCCCTGGTCCGCCTCGCCGACCGATTGCGGCGGGAAGATCCCGACCGAATCGCCCGAGTGGACGCCCGCTCGCTCGACGTGCTCGAGCAGCCCCGGGATCAGCACGCGCTCGCCGTCCGAGACGGCATCGATGTCGACCTCGATGCCCTCGAGGTAGCGGTCGATGCGGACCGGGCGATCGGGATCGACGACCGTCGCGGCCGCCAGCTGCCTGGCGAGGTCCTCGGGCGAGTAGCAGAAGTCGATCGCGAG
>DASSHR010000225.1:0-6841 GCA_035692745.1 Candidatus Limnocylindrales bacterium
AAGCGCGTTCGAACATCTGTACGAATAGCGCACGAACTGGTATCCTCGCCGCCAATGGTGGACGACGATCGCGGCGACATCCTGGCGGCGAATCTCCACGACGCGGACGTCGTCGTCGAGAGCTCGCTGCGGCCCCGCAGCCTCGAGGAATACATCGGGCAGCGTGAGGTCAAGTCGAACCTGGCGGTGCTGCTGACCGCGGCACGGGCGAGGGGAGAGGCCGCGGATCACGTGCTCCTGTACGGCCCGCCGGGACTCGGCAAGACGACGCTCGCCACGATCATCGCCCGCGAGCTCGGCGTGAACGTCCGGTATACCTCCGGGCCGGCGGTCGAACGGCCGGGGGACCTGGCCGCGGTGCTCACGAGCCTCGAAGAGCGCGACGTGCTCTTCATCGACGAGATTCATCGCCTCAACCGCGCCGTCGAGGAGATCCTCTACCCGGCGATGGAGGACTTCGCGCTCGACGTGATGATCGGCAAGGGACCGAGCGCGCGGTCGCTCCGGCTCAGCCTGAAGCCGTTCACGGTGATCGGGGCGACGACGCGTGCCGGCCGCATCTCGTCGCCACTCAGAGACCGCTTCGGCGCCACCTACCGGCTCGACTTCTACGAGGAGCCGGAGCTGACGCAGATCGTCGATCGGTCGGCACGCATCCTGGGCGTCGAGATCGACGCCGCGGCGGCCACGGCGATCGCGCGACGCGGCCGGGGGACGCCGCGGATCGTGAACCGGCTGCTCAAGCGCGTCCGCGATCACGCCGAGGTCCATGGCGACGGCCGGATCGACGAGCAGGCCGCCATCGAGGCCATGCGCCTGCTCGAGATCGACGACGCCGGGCTCGACGGCACGGACCGCAAGCTCCTCGCCGCGATCATCCAGAAGTTCGCCTCCGGCCCCGTCGGCGTGGCGGCCCTCGCCGCCGTGCTGTCGGAGGAGGTGGAGACGATCGAGGACGTGTACGAGCCGTACCTGCTGCGTCTCGGCTTCCTGGATCGCACGCCGCAGGGGCGCATTGCCACGGATGCCGCGCGCGCGCACCTGGCCGGGCTCGGCTACGAGATCCCGCCGCCGCGGCGCGCCGAGCCGGAGATCGTGCCGCTGTGGGACGAGCCGGGATCGAGCTCGGGGAGCCGGTGACCGCGATCGCGGCAGCGGGTCCGGCGCAGTTCCAGGTTCTGTCGGAAGCTCGTGACGCGGCCGGCACGCGCGCGCGGACCGGCCGATTGACGGTGCCCCACGGGTTCATCGAGACGCCGCAGTTCATGCCGGTGGGCACGAATGCGACCGTCAAGGCGATGGCGCCGGACGACCTGCGCGAGGTCGGCGCCTCGATCGTGCTCGCGAACACGTACCACCTCTACCTTCGACCGGGGCACGAGCGGATCGAGCGGCTCGGCGGCCTCCACCGGTTCATGGCCTGGGACCGCCCGATCCTCACCGACAGCGGCGGCTTTCAGGTCGTCTCGCTCTCCGACACCCGGGTGATCGACGACGACGGCGCGACGTTCCGCAGCCACATCGACGGCTCGTCGCACCGGCTCACGCCGGAATCGTCGATCGCGATCCAGGAGGCGCTCGGCGCGGACATCGCGGTCGCGTTCGACCATCCCGTGTACCCGTCGTCCGCGCGCGAGGTCGTCGAGGATGCGACCGAGCGGACGCATCGCTGGGCCGAGCGATCCCTGGCGGCGCATCGGCGCGAGGACCAGGCGCTGTTCGGCGTGATCCAGGGCGGCCTGGACCCCGAGCTCCGCGAACGATCGACGCGCTTCATCGCCGCCTTGCCGTTCGATGGCATCAACATCGGCGGTCTGGCGGGTGACGAGACGCCCGAGCAGCGCCGCGCGGCCCTGGACGTGGTCATCCCGCTGCTCGCCGACGATCCGCGGCCGCGGTACCTCATGGGCCTCGGTTCGCCGGCGGACCTGCTCGATGCCGTGCTCCAGGGCGTGGACCTGTTCGATTCGGTGCTCCCGTCGCGCGTCGCGCGCACCGGCCAGGTCTGGATCCCGGGCGCGCGCCTCAACCTGCGCAACGCCGTGCACCTCGACGATCCGGATCCCATCCAGGACGGATGCCCGTGCATCGCGTGCCGGCAGTTCTCGCGCGCGTACCTCGCGCACCTGTTCCGGGCGAAGGAGCTGCTCGCCTTCCGGCTGGCGACTGCCCACAACCTGACGTTCGTGCTGGGCTTCATGGCCTCGGTGCGCGCGGCCATCGCGGGTGGCCGGCTTGCCGAGGCGCTGCCGGAGCTGCGGCGTCGGGCCGGCCGGATCGGTGCGGGCGAGGATGCGACAATGCCCGGTGAACCGGCAGGTGATCCGCAGTGAAGCGGCGCCGGGTACCGTCCATCCGCCGCGGAGGAACCCTCGATGGCATCTCGAGATCGACCCGGCAAGGAAGCCAAGAAGAAGCCCAAGGACAAGTCGGGCGCACCCAAGGTGCAGCCGATGGCGGAGCCGCCGATGAATGTCGAGCTCATCCGCAAGCAGCGCAAGCCGCGCTGGAACGAGGGCGAGAAGGACGAAGGCTGATCCGTCACGCGGGGTTGCGAGCCCCTGCGGGACAGTGGCTCGTAGAGACAGGAGCGTGACGCGACGATGGCGGTAATGGAACGCAACGGCGAGAAGGCGGTCGCGGAGAAGGGCAAGGCGGTCGACGCGGCCATCCTCGCCATCGAGAAGCAGTTCGGGTCCGGCTCGATCATGCGGCTCGGCTCGTCCGAGAAGCAGCAGGTCGAATCGATCCCCACGGGCTCCATCGCGCTCGATCTCGCGCTCGGCATCGGCGGCGTGCCGCGGGGCCGGATCGTCGAGATCTTCGGCCCCGAGTCGTCGGGCAAGACGACCGTCTGCCAGCACGTCATCGCCGAGGCCCAGCGCCGTGGCGGCGTTGCCGCTTTCATCGACGTCGAGCACGCGCTCGATCCCGGCTACGCGCGGGCGTGCGGCGTCAACGTCGATGAGCTCCTCGTCAGCCAGCCGGACACGGGCGAGCAGGCGCTCGAGATCACCGAGACGCTGATCCGCTCCGGCGGCATCGACGTCGTCGTCGTCGACTCCGTTGCGGCCCTCGTGCCGCGTGCGGAGATCGAGGGCGAGATGGGCGACTCGTTCGTCGGCATCCAGGCCCGGCTCATGAGCCAGGCGCTGCGCAAGCTGACGGGCGCCGTGAGCCGCTCCAACACCTCGCTGGTCTTCACCAACCAGCTGCGCGAGAAGATCGGCGTCATGTTCGGCAACCCCGAGACGACGCCGGGTGGCCGCGCGCTCAAGTTCTACGCCAGCGTCCGCCTCGACATCCGCCGGGTCGAGACGATCAAGAGCGGCCAGGACTCGGTCGGCAACCGGGTGCGCGTGAAGGTCGTGAAGAACAAGGTCGCGCCGCCGTTCCGCGTCGCCGAGTTCGACGTCATGTACGGCGAGGGCATCTCCAAGGAAGGCGGGCTGCTCGACGTCGGCGTCGCGATGAACGTCGTCGACAAGACGGGCGCGTGGTTCACCTACTCGGAGACTCGCCTCGGCCAGGGCCGCGAAGCGTCGAAGGAGTTCCTGAAGAACAACCCGGCAATCGCCGCGGAGATCGAGTCGCGCATCCGCACCAAGGTTGCCGGCGGTGACAATCCAGTTCCCGTGGAAGGGATCGAGGAAGCGGAGTAGCTGCGCCTTGGAGCGGCCCGCTCGCGAGTGGGACGCTAGCGGGATCGCGGACATTGCAACGCGCCAGGGGCAGCGATTCCTGTCCAATTCCGGTGGGAGCGGACTACGGTGATCATGGGCCGTCGTACGGGCCGGGCGCGAAGGCCTCGTATGCCTGCCGCACGATCACTGCTGCATGAGGACAGGTGCTTGATGGCCGCGGAACGCTCCGAAACGCCGGCGGAGCGCATCTACGTCCGCTGCCAGCGGAATATGGCCGGATTGCTTTCGGGCCGCCGCGGCCGGTGAGCGGCCGGTGAGCGGCCGGTGAGCGGTCGGCGGCGGCGTGGGCCGAGTGAGCTCGCGAGGATTCGCGAGGAGCGCGCCGAGATCAGCGATCCGTCGGTGATCCTCGAGGCGGCGCTGCGGTTCCTCGAGGCCCGCCAGCGGTCAACCGTCGAGGTCCGGACGCGGCTCAATCGTGCCGGCTACCGGCCGGATCTCGTCGAGGGATGCATCGGGCGGCTCACCGAGCTCGGGATGCTCGATGACGGTGCGTTCGCGCGCGCCTGGGTGGAGTCGCGCGATCGGGCGCGGCCGCGGGGCGAGCGGGCACTGCGCACCGAGCTGCGCATGAAGGGCATCGATCGCGACGTGATCGACGAGACCATCGTGGGCCGCGAGATCGAGCGCCCGGAGGCCGATGCCCTGGCGGCCCAGCGGCTGCTGGAACGGCATGCGTCCACCCTCGCCCGAGTGGTCGATCCGCGCGCCCGCCGGCAGCGGGCGTACGCGCTGCTGGCTCGCAGCGGCTTCGATTCGGAGACGGCGGTCGAGGCCATCAACGGGTTCCTGGCGATGCCGGACACGCCCGCGGAGTGACCGGGTCCGACGGATGGGGCGGGTCGTCGTAGTAGGCTAGTCGGCAATTCCGGCGGGTCTGCTGGGCTTCCCGGATCGACTCGAACCGCTGACACGTCCGACCGCAAGCTGGTCGGATGGGAGGACCAAGATGGAGCCCCTGTCCCTCGCCCTCGGGGCGTTGGTCGGCCTCGCCATTGGCGCAGGCATTGGATTCGTGGCCCGTTCGCAATGGGCGAACCAGTCGATCAAGGCCGCGACCGAGAAGGCCGCCCGCATCGTCGCGGACGCCCGGACCCAGCAGAAGGACCTGATCCTCGAGGCGAAGGAGGAGAAGATCCGGCTGGCCCGCGAGGCGGAGGATGACGCCCGCGAGCGGCGTGGCGAGCTCACGAACCTCGAGCGCCGGCTGCACGCCCGCGACGAGCAGCTCGATCAGCGCGCCGACATGCTCGAGCAGCGGGACCGCAAGCTGCTCGAGAAGCAGATGGAGCTGGACAAGCACCGCGAGGAGCTCGAGAAGCTCAACCAGGAGCGGATCCGCGCGCTCGAGAAGGTCAGCGGCATGTCCGCCGAGGACGCGAAGGGCGTCCTGCTCGAGGCGATCCGCGAAGAGGCCGAGCACGATGCCGTGAAGCTCGCCCGCTCGATCGAGCGACGCGCCCGCGAGGAGGCCACGGAGAAGGCCCGCGACATCATCGTCACGGCCATGCAGCGCGTGGCGGCCGACCATACCGCGGAGCACACCGTCACGGTTGTGCACCTGCCGAATGACGAGATGAAGGGCCGGATCATCGGCCGCGAGGGTCGCAACATCCGGGCGCTGGAGCAGGCCACCGGCATCGACCTGATCATCGACGACACGCCGGAGACCGTCGTGCTCTCCGGGTTCGACCCGGTTCGCCGCGAGGTCGCCCGCCTGTCGCTGACGAAGCTCATGGGCGACGGCCGGATCCATCCCGGCCGCATCGAGGAAGTGGTCGCGAAGGCGCGCGCGGAGGTCGATCTCGTCATTCGCCAGGCCGGGGAATCCGCCGCCTATGAGTGCGGCGTGCCGGGCCTGCCGGGCGATCTGCTCAAGACGCTCGGCCGGCTGAAGTTCCGCACGAGCTACGGCCAGAACGTGCTCCAGCACTCGATCGAGACGAGCTACCTGGCGGCGATGATCGCATCGGAGATCGGCGCGGACGTCATGGCCGCCAAGATGGGCGGCCTGCTGCACGACATCGGCAAGGCCGTCGACCACGAGGTCGAGGGCCCGCACGCTGCGATCGGCGCGCAGATCGCGCAGAAGCACGAGCTGCCGTTCAAGGTCGTGAACTGCATCGCGGCGCACCACCAGGAGGTCGAGTACGCCTGCCTCGAGGCGCCGATCGTCCAGGTATCGGACGCGATCAGCGCGTCACGGCCGGGCGCGCGCGGCGAGACGATGGAGACCTACGTCAAGCGGCTCGAGGACCTGCAGGGCATCGCCGAGAGCTTCACGGGCGTCGAGAAGTCGTTCGCGGTCCAGGCCGGCCGCGAGGTGCGCATCCTCGTCCGCCCGGAGGAGATCGACGACCTGTCGGCCACGCGGCTCGCGCGCGACATCGTCAAGAAGATCGAGGAGCAGCTGACCTACCCGGGCCAGATCAAGGTCACGGTGATCCGCGAGACCCGCGCCGTCGAGTACGCGAAGTAGCGCTCCGGATGCCGCGCAGCCTGGCGTCCATCCTCGCCGCGTTCGTCCTGCTGCTCGCCCTCGCGGCGCAGGTGTACGCCGACACGCAGGGTGAGCAGCCCGTGCAGGCGTCCACGGACAAGAATCTGCTGCTCGGGGTGGTCGTCCTGGGGCTGCTCGTCGCGAGCCTGGTCATCGTGCGGCCACGCCGCCGCGGCTAGCAGCGAAGGTCGGCGTCGAAGCCGGCGTACGGGTACTGGACCATCGCGAGCGGGCCGCCGGTGAAGCTCGTCGTGGTCGACTGGCACAGGCTCTTCGCTGCCTTCTCGCTGCTCGAGCCCGCACCCCAGACGGGCATCGGGGCGAACACCTTGCTGCCGCCCGTGATCACGCCCCACTGCAGGGTCGTGGAGTAGAAGCCGATCCGGATGACCCCGACGCTCTGCAGGTACGCGACCGCGCCCTGGAGCGAGGCCACGTTGAAGTCGAGGTGGTCGCTGCGCCAGCTGTTCGCGGTCTCGACGTCCAGCCACCACGCCACCGCGGACGGGGAGGCGACGTAGCCGAGCGACTGGTACGCCGCGACGGCGGTGTCGAACGACTGCTTCGCGGCATTCCAGCCGTAGTCGAACGCGCAGTCGGCCGTGTCGGCGTTGTTCGCGTCGCAGAAGCGCGGCGT
>DASSHR010000226.1:0-3470 GCA_035692745.1 Candidatus Limnocylindrales bacterium
GCAGGCGTCCGCGAACTCCCCAAGGATCGCCTGGGCAACCATGCGGAACGCCGGATCGTGCTCGTCGGCCACAGACTCCTCGTGCTGTGCCGAAGGCGGGATTCGAACCCGCATGCCCTTGCGGGCGGCCGATTTTAAGTCGGCTGCGTCTGCCCTTTCGCCACTCCGGCCGGGCCAGCGTAGCGCGGTGGTTCAGGCGCCCGGCGGGCGCTCCGGCGTTCGCGGTTCGGGCTCGAGGCGGCCACCGCGGACGGTCGCGCCGACCACGATCGCGGCCCCCACGAGCACGACGTTCTTGATGATGTACTGGCCTTCGAGCGTCGGCGCAATCGGGAACACGCTGAACGTCTCCTGCGGGAACAGGACGAGCGGCAGGAAGGTGCCCAGCATCTGGAGGGCCAGCAGGGCCAGCGTCGCCCGCAGGAAGCGCCCCAGGATCAGCCCCAGGCCAATGACGCACTCCCACGCCGCCAGCACCGGCAGCGAGACGTTCGAATGGATGGTCCCGAAGCTGATCGTCTCGATCGTGCGGGCGGCGAGCTCCTCCGCCGGGCTGAGGTTGGCGAAGAACTTCAGGACACCGAACCAGAAGAAGACGACGCCGAGCGCGATGCGCAGCAGCGGGATCCCCATCGACGCGAGAGCTCGGGTGATCCGGGCGTCGACCCGGTCGAGCGGCTCGGGAAGCCTGGATGCGCTCATGTCGAAAGGCTAGCCCGGGTCGCGGATGTCGGCGGCGAATGGCGCAAACGCACGATGACGCCGCCCATTCGCTGCACCACCGTTGCGGTCCACGCCTGCCAAGGTCAGGAGTGTCAGCGGGGAGGATGGGAGGCAACCGCATGCGCCGTCTGGCAATCGCGTTTGCGGCCGTGGTGCCGCTGCTGCTCCTCGGTGTCGGCCCGGTCGTGGCGGACACGGCCATCTCGCCCGCGGGGACGCACATGGAGACGGGCGTGTCCAACCTCGAGTGCACCACGGACTGCTCGGTCGAGGAAGCCTACGTGCTGAGGCATACCTACGCGATCCAATACGAGAACGGCGACCACCGCGTCTGCGTCAGCCGGTTCACCCACGTCGATAACACCATTGGTGGCGAGACGAGCGAGTTCGGCTGCAATACCGCGCCGGCTCCGTTCACCATCAACAACAAGGGATTCATCGTTGCCTGGGAAACCACCAGCGTGCAGCTGTACGACGAGCTGAGCGGCGCGCCAACGGATCTCGTGTCGGTGAGCGCGACCGTGGCGTCGTCGGGGGCGCTCATCCGGTCGTCCCAAAGCCGCACGGAAACCGACGGAACGTGCACCTACAAGATCAGCGAGCGGTTCGTCAGGGCGTCGTTGGTCGTCGGCACCTTCACGGTCGATGCGACGCCCTACACGGTCCAGAACATCGGCTCGGCCAACTACATGACGTGGCAGACGAGGAGCGTCGTGGCGAAGTGCCCGCGGTAACGCCGAGGGAGCCGGACATGGAAAGGACCGCCGTCGTGGCGGTCCTTTCTCGTTGTCGAGCAAGGTGGAGGCGACGAGCGGATTCGAACCGCTGAATAGAGGTTTTGCAGACCTCCGTGTTGAACCACTTCACCACGTCGCCCTGGGAGCCGTCGGATTGTGCCACGGGTCGCGCCGCGGCCGTCCCGACCGCGCGGCGGCCCGTCCCGATCAGCGGATCGGAGTGGTTGCCCCCCGAGGATTCGAACCTCGCCTCACGGATTCAAAGTCCGCTGTCCTACCACTAGACGAGGGGGCACCGATCGACCGATCGTCAGGGTACGCGGGCAAAGAAATGGAGCGGAAGACGGGACTCGAACCCGCGACCCTCACCTTGGCAAGGTGATGCTCTACCAACTGAGCCACTTCCGCTCGGGTGCCGCGCGCGCCGGTTCTGTGGTGCCGAGAGCCAGAGTCGAACTGGCGACACCGCGATTTTCAGTCGCGTGCTCTACCAACTGAGCTATCTCGGCCCGGCGAGTCCGCCCTCCCGGAGACCGGTCCGACGGCGCAGCGGAGAATAGCACGGGGTTCCGAAGCCTCTCAATCGAGACCGATGACGCCGACGGGTCGACCGACGAACGCACCGTACCGACGCACCGCCCCAGCCAGTCGCGCCAGGTCCTCGGAGCGCAGCGGCACGCGTGGCTCGAGGGTCAGCCGCAGCGGCCCCTTCCCGGTTGACCGGAGCCACCGGCCGACGACGAGGCCGTCTCGAACGATCACATGGCTGAAGATTTCCTCGGCGGTCCGTGCCCACGGCGGGAGTGCCGGGTCCAGTCCGTCGCTGCGGTCGCGGAGCGCAACGAGCAGCTCGTCGTAGTTGGGCAGCAGGTGCATCGAAGGAACGGCTCGAGCAGCGTCGTCGATCACGGCGTCCGAGCCGTCGACGCTCCAGAACCGTCGCCCGTCGACGACGTCCGAGCGGAGTGCCGGCGACGCGGCCGCGAGGCCTCGCCGCGCCTCGCCGAGATTGATGCCGGCCCACCACGCGAGATCGACGTCCTGCACCGGCCCGTGGCCCGCCACGTATCGATGGGCAAGCAGCGCGAGCGCTTCGTCGCCCGTTGGAACCGCTGCCGGCGGCACGCGCTCGTCCACGAGGACATACGAGTGGAGCGCGCCGACCCGCGGGCCACTGCAGAGGCGCGCCTCGGCCTCGGCCCACATGACGAGGTGGGCGAGCATCCCGCCGTCGGCGATGATCCCGTGGTCCGCGAGCGCCTGCCCGAGCTGCGGCCTCGTGCGCGGGCCGTCGTCCGCGATGGCCCGCTCGAAGATCGAGATCGCACGTGCTGCGAGCGGCCCATCGATGCCCAACACGCGATGCCGGTGGCCGGCGCCACGGATCCGCCGCGGGCCGTTCAGGGCCAGCAGCCAGCGGAGGTCTTCGGGTGCGACGAAATGCCAGGTTGGCCGCAGCACGTGCGTCCTGATGAACCCGCCGGCATCGAACGCGGCATCGACGGCGGCCTGCGCCGGATCGCCTGATCGCTGCGCGAGCGCCCACGTCGCACCGAGGTAGTCCTGCGATTGGACGGCGACGAGGTGCCGAACGACCTCGGCCGGCGTCGCTTTCGGCTCGCCGAGGAGCGCCTGCGCTCGCAGGCGGCGCCGCGCGATGCTCGGATCGACGGTCAGTCGAGCCCCGCCAGGGCCTGGACGTCGGCCTGTTGCAGGGGCGGCTCGCCGCTCAGCTGCCGCAGCCGGTTGATCCGGTCGACGATGGCCGGGTGGGTCGAGAACATCGAGCTCGAGCGCTCCTCGAACTTCTTGATCGGGTTCGTGAAGTAGAGGTGCTGGGTGGCGCGGTTGGCCACCTCGAGGACTTCGCGGTCGCCGGCGATCTTGGCCAGCGCCTGCTCGATGCCGCGCGGGTTCCGCGTCAGCTCGACCGAGGATGCGTCGGCGAGGTACTCGCGCTGGCGGCTCACGGCGAGCTGGACCATGCGGGCGATGAACGGCGCGATCAGT
>DASSHR010000227.1:0-1584 GCA_035692745.1 Candidatus Limnocylindrales bacterium
GAGTTCCTGTCGATCGTGCCGTTCACCGGCGAGGTGAAGGAGCCGCGCTACCGGCTCAAGGCCCTCGAGGCGGAGGAGCGCAACCACAACTACGTCGAGTACGAGATCCCGTACTCCCGAGAGGAGATCGTCGCCGAGTCCACGCGCTGCCTGCAGTGCACGTGCGAGGCGATCGGGTACTGCGACCTCCGCCGCCTCGGCATCGAGTACGGCACGACGCTCACGACGCTCGAGCCGGACCCGCACCAGGGCGCCGGACTGCGCTCGGTCAACGAGAACCGGTTCACGGGCATCAACCACGACTACGTCCGCGACGATTCGCACGCGTTCATCCTTCGCGAGCCCTCGCGCTGCATCGACTGCGGCCGCTGCGCCAACGTCTGTGCCGAAGTCGTCGGGGCTGCGTGCTACGACTTCATGCGCATCGGCTTCGACACGCTCGTGACGACGCCGCTCGACATGAGCCTCAACGACACGCCGTGCGTGTCCTGCGGCCGCTGCGCCGAGACGTGTCCGACGGGCGCGCTCATGCCCAAGCCGCGCGTGCTCCAGAAGTACGAGGTCGACGAATCGCGCTGCATCCTGTGCGGCATCTGCGTCGACGCCTGTCCGTACGACGCCCTCCGCGACGGCGGCGAGTTCGAGCTCTCGCACACGAGCCGCGAGGAGCCGATGATCGACCTGATGGCGATGGCCCAGGTGGATCGCGAGACCGAGGTCACGTACATCCGCAAGGAGCGCGACTGGCTGCAGCGTGCCATCGAGGCCGGCCGCTACGTCCAGTCGGACCGGCTGCTCACGGTCCTGCCCGCGAACCTCACCCGGACCAGTGCCGGCGCCAACGGCAACGGCAACGGCAACGGCAACGGTGCCCACGGGCATGCGCACGGCGCCGGCGGATCCCATGACGAGTCGCCCGCCGGCTCGCATGCGCACCTGAAGTAGCCGACCGAATGCGAGCCTGGCTCTACGTCCTCGCGGCGGCCGTCGCCGGCGCGATCATCACCACGCCCGCGATCGTCGTGCTCCTCCTCATGGGCGGCTCGTTCGACGACGCGCTGCTCGCGGGCCTGGCGACGCTGATGCTGGCCTCGGGCCTCGCCGTCGTCACGATGCGCGACATCATCCGCTGCGGCCTCGCGATGATCGTGTGCTTCCTGGCCCTTGCCGGGATCTACCTGACCCTCGGCGCGCCGATGGTCGCCGCGACGCAGGTGATCGTCTACATCGGCGCGATCAGCGTCCTGATCCTGTTCGCGATCATGCTCACCCAGGACAAGGCGGGTCCCGCCAAGCTCGTCTTCCAGACGCAGGCCGTGCCCGCGGCGATCGCCTCGATCGTCGTGGCGGTGCTCGTCGCGCTCGTCGCGTACGGCACGGACTGGGGCACCATCACGGCGCAGGCCGCGACCGCAACCGCCGACCTCGCGAAGCTGCTGTTCCAGAACTACGTCCTCGTGTTCGAGTCCGTCAGCGTGCTGCTCCTCGCCGCCGTGATCGGTGGCGTCTTCCTGGCGAAGAAGGAGCGGGCGGACTGATGGGCATCGCCGAGCAGCTCAACACGTACCTCACGCTGTCCGGGCT
>DASSHR010000228.1:0-1034 GCA_035692745.1 Candidatus Limnocylindrales bacterium
AAATAATGCATAGTACATAGGAGGGTTAGGTGACGGCCCATTACCTGCACGCCACCCCATTTATAATCCCCGTAATCCCGCCTTATAACCTCGTGGATGCATAGCATCAGTAAGGACATGTAAGACATGTCAAAATCATAAACATATACGTACCATACGTCAAAACGTATTCGATACGCCCCAGCCCTCTCCTTATACTTCCTAAGCATAGCCCGAACACTGGGGAAACCAGGCTATACCGTATTCAACCATACTTCGGAAATATATACATATATTAATCGCTGGAGTAAAGCCGGCCCGGGAACCGGTGAAGGATATTACTATTATGGAAGGCACGATTTAGGATAGTGCGACTTTTATGCAAAAATTCATTTAAAGAAAATTTTGATACTATTTGAAGAACCATTTTTGAACATAAGAGAACCATTCTTGAACATGTAAAACTCTTCTTAAACATATAGAAACTCTTCTTTAGACATATAGAAACTCTTCTTAAACACATTTTATATAATCAAGAAAGTTCCCAAAACAAAGTCCAATTCTTAGCAACTTGAGTGCTTAACCATTATTAGTACACTTGTAATCGTTCACATTTATGAAAACATTTTTCCTTTTTTTTTTTTCAAGACTTGAACAATCTTAATCCTTTCTTGTACATGTAAACATCTTTGTCAACATTGACTATCAAGACTTAGAACAAACGGAAACTTTAAAATGTGAAGGTTCTATAATTCACAACTTTGGCTTAAAAGCACTTAAACAAATGTTTGCATAGGAACCAAGGGAACGTACCAACTCTTGAACAAACCATGCCTTAATTTTTGGGAAGCATTACATACCTTTCCTTTCAAAGATAGCAACCAAGACAAATTGGCCTTCCGGATGCACACCACCTACATAACAACATAACCAACCGGATTTCATCACTTCACTTGATTTCGCATTATCCTTAAATTAATATAATGTCATCATCTTAAGGACCAAAACAGGGCAGCCCCTATACTTCTCATTAATCCTTGTTTAGGTGCATTCAA
>DASSHR010000229.1:0-4428 GCA_035692745.1 Candidatus Limnocylindrales bacterium
AGTTGCGGCCGAGGAAGAGGTAGTTCCGCCAGGGCTCGTTGCGCTCGTCGGCGAGGTACGGCGTGAACAGCGAGTACAGGTCGCTGCGGGGCTCGAACGGGACGCGGAGCAGGCGGACCCGCGCCTCTTCGGGCGTCTTGCCGCCCTTGCGGTGGTTGCACGTCTTGCACGCCGCGACGAGGTTGTCCCAGGTGTGCGCGCCGCCGCGATGCCGCGGCATCACGTGATCGAGGGTGAGGTCGCCGGCGACACGGCCGCAGTACTGGCAGGTGTGCCGGTCGCGGGCAAAGACCTCGCGACGCGTCAGCTTGACGCGAGGTCGCGGCCGGTGGACCCGATGCTGGAGCCGGATCACGGACGGCGCGTGGAACTCCTGGCGCACGGTGCGGATGATCTGGTGGTCGAACTCGAGGATCTCGGCCTTCGCGCCGAAGATGAGCCGGAACGCCCGCGGCAGGTTCGTGACGTTCAGCGGCTCGTAATCCTGGTTCAGGACGAGGACCACGCCGTTCATCGTGGCCCGGATCGTACGCGAAAGCTCATCGCCCGATCGCCGCGCCCGTCGCACGGTCCCAGCCGCCGGCCTGGCCGACCTTCGAGGCCAGCGGCTTGCCCAGCGCATGCATGATGAACCGCGCCGCATCGAGGACGCCCTCGAGGTCGACGCCGTGCTCGAAGCCGCTCGCATCGACCAGGTAGAGGAGGTCCTCGGTCGCGAGGTTGCCGGCCGCACCCGGCGCGTACGGGCAGCCGCCCGTGCCACCGGTGGACGAGTCGAAGCAGCGGACGCCGGCGTCGAGGCCGGCGACGACGTTGGCGAGCGCCGTCCCGCGCGTGTCGTGGAAGTGGAAGGCAATCCGTTCGAGCGGGATGCCCTCGGCGACGGCGAGGCCCGTCAGCGCCGCAACCTGGCTCGGCACCCCGACGCCGATCGTGTCGCCGAAGCACACCTCGTCGACGCCGAGCTTGAGGAGGCGCTGGGCGACCACCACGGCCCGCTCCGGCGCCACCGCGCCGGTGTACGGACAGCCGAAGGCGGTCGAGACGTAGCCGCGCCGCCACCAGCCGAGGTCCGCGGCGCGCCGCAGGACCGGCGTGAACGCCGCGAGCGAATCCTCGATCGTCATGCCGATGTTCCGCTGCGTGAAGGCATCCGTTGCCGCCGTGAAGACCGCCAGCGCATCGGCCCCGGCCGCTTCCGCGCGGGCCATGCCGCGCTCGTTCGGGACGAGGACCGGATAGCGGACCCCGCGAGCGCCGCCGTCGGCAAGGAGGGCCGGCAGCAGCGCATCGGCGTCGGCCAGCTGCGGGATCGCCTTCGGCGAGACAAAGCTCGTCGCCTCGATCTCGCGGAGACCCGCGGCTCCCAGCCGGCGGATGAGCTCGACCTTCGTGGCGAGCGGGATGGACGCGGACTCGTTCTGGAGGCCGTCGCGCGGCCCGACCTCGTAGATCCGAACTCGGTCGGCCATCAGGGACGCGTCGCTGCGACGAAGGTGGTGGCTGGTCGACCCGTCAGACGAGTGGCGGGTCCATCGCGCGCTCGATGGCGGCGATGTGGACCTCGATGCGTTCGATCTCGAAGGCGGCCTGGGCGCGCTCGTGGCTCATGCGCGGGGCGTTGTCCCGGCGCCGCCGTGCGGCACGATGCAGCGCAAGGAGTGCCGGCCGATCGTTCGGCAGATCGCCTGCCGGGTCGGCGGGGTGCTCCGTGCTCGCTTGGGTGCGCTGCTTCGTGGCCACGGCGCGAGGGTACCGCTACGGCTCGACCACGGCGAGAACGTCCCCGCGCGCCACCTGGTCGCCGGCCCGGACGCGCACCTCGGCGACCGTTCCCGGGATCGGTGACGCAACCGCGTGCTCCATCTTCATGGCGTCGAGGACCACGACTGCGTCACCTGCATCGACCGCGTGACCTGCCGCCGCGCGAACGGCGACGATCGAGCCTGGCATCGGAGCGACGAGCTCGACCGGACCGCCACCGTGAGCCGACGCCGCGTGCCGCGCCGCGCGATCGACGTCCGGCGCGGGGGCAAGGCGGAACGCGAGGCTGCGACCCGCAACGTCGACGAAGACGACCGAGCCTGCGCGTGCGACCTTGCCCGCGCTCACGGCCGGTGCACCGGCTTCGATGGCGACCGACTCCTCGACGCCGCTCTCGGCGACGAGCCGGATCCGCGGCGGTCCGTTGAGCCGCCAGCCGCCGCCCACCACAGGATCCGCGAGCGCCCGTGCGGCCGCTTGCCAGGCTGATGCCGGGATCGTCGCGCGCGCCGCCCAGTCGTCCGGCGGCCAGATCCGGCCGAGCGTGTCGATCCGCATCTGGCCGTTCCGCACGACGGGCTCGCGCACCAGCCAGCGCAGGAACCGGAGGTTCGTCGTGAGCCCGAGGAGGATCGTCTCGTCGAGCGCACGCGCGAGGCGATCGAACGCCTCCGCCCGGTTCGAGCCGTGCGCGACGACCTTGGCCAGCATTGGGTCGAAGCGCGAGCCGACCATGGTGCCCTCGTCGATGCCGGCGTCCACCCGGATGCCCGCGCCGCTCGGCCAGCGCAGGCGCTCCACGCGTCCGGTTGCCGGCAGGAAGCCGTCCTCGGCATCCTCGGCGTACAGCCGGACCTCGACCGCGTGGCCGCCCGTCGCGAGCCGTTCGTCGATCGTCGCCTGGTCGATGCCGATCGGGCGGCCCGCTGCGATCGCGAGCTGGAGCTCGATGAGGTCGACTCCGGTCACCGCCTCCGTCACGGGATGCTCGACCTGGAGCCGCGTGTTCATCTCGAGGAAGAACACCTCGCCGCGATCGCCGAGCAGGAACTCGCAGGTCCCGGCGCTCCGATACCCGACGGCGTCGGCGAGGCTGAGGGCGTCGCTCGTGAGCTGGGCGCGGATCGTCGGCGTCACCGCGGGGGAGGGGGTTTCCTCCAGGACCTTCTGGTTGCGCCGCTGGGTGGAGCAGTCCCGCTCACCGAGATGCACCCCGCGGCCCTCGGCATCGAACAGCACCTGCACCTCGACGTGGCGCGGTCCGTCGATGAGACGCTCCAGCACGAGCCGTTCGTCGCCGAATGCCGCCTTCGCTTCGCGGCGTGCGCTCGCCACGTTGTCCGCGAAGAGGCCCGGATCCCGGACGACGCGCATGCCCTTGCCGCCGCCACCGGCCGCAGGCTTGACCAGAACCGGGTAGCCGATGCGGTCCGCCTCCCTGGCGAGGGTCGCGTCGGCCTGGTCGTCGCCGTCGTAGCCGGGCACGACGGGCACGCCAAGCCGCGTCGCCAGGCGTCGCGCCGCGGCCTTGTCGCCCATCGCCCGGATCGCATCACCGGGTGGCCCGATCCAGACGATGCCGGCAGCGGCGACGGCGTCCGCGAAGTCGGCGTTCTCGGCGAGGAACCCGAAGCCGGGGTGGAGCGCATCGGCGCGGGCGTCCGTCGCCGCCGCCACCACGGCCTCGATGTCCAGCAGGTCGAGGGCGCCCGGGCCCTCGGTCGCAGGCTCGATGACGGTGAGCCCGAGCCGCTCGGCCGTGCGCCGGATGCGCCGCGCGATCTCGCCACGGTTCGCGATGAACACGCGTCGGATGGCTCGTGGCTGCCCCTGGGGCGCCGGTTGCGCCGCGGCCGCCGGTCCGTCCGAGGCTTGCGATGCCGTCCCGACTGCTTCGAACGCGTCTAACGCGTCAGACGCGACACGCCATCGCCCGCCGACCCGCCTCGCCGGCAGTCGACCCAGTGCAATCCAGCGCTGGACCGACCTCGTGGTCGTTCCAAGCCGGCGTGCGGCCTCGCTCGGGCTCAGTTCCTCTCGCATGTGTCGCGATTGTCGCGCCAGATCACCGGGGGACGCAAGCGATCGACCGAATCGTCCCCGCCACACGGTCCCGCTCCGCGCCCAGCGCGCGATGCCCCGCGACGTCAGCCTTCCGGCGGAGCCCACCCCGCAGGCCGCTTCTCGCTGAAGGCCGCGAAGCCTTCCTTCGCCTCGTCGGTCACGCGTTGGCGCGCGATCACCCGCGCGGTGTGCCACTTGGAGGATCCGTGGCCCAGGCCGCGCACCTCGCGCACGATGGATTTCGCGGCGCGCACCGCGGTCGGGCCGGAGGCGAGGATGTCGGCGATTGCCGAATCGACGGCCATGTCAAGTGCGGCTTCCCCTTCGACGACCTCGTGGACGAGCCCGATCCGCTGCGCCCGGACCGCATCGAACCGCCGGCCACCCGGGAACAGTGCGCGCGCGTGCGACTCGCCGATCTTCGCGATCACGAACGGCGAGATGACCGAGGGCAGGATTCCGAGCCGCGTCTCGGTGAACCCGAATCGCGCGCCCGACTCCGCGATGACCACGTCGGCCACGGCACACAGCCCCATGCCACCACCCAGCGCTGCCCCCTGGACGCGAGCGATCACCGGGACGGGGCAGGTGTCGATCGTC
>DASSHR010000230.1:0-4688 GCA_035692745.1 Candidatus Limnocylindrales bacterium
GGGAGCTGTCGATGACGCCGGCGGCGCGGATGCAGACCACGTGGGTCCGCAGCGAGGCGAGCTCCGCCGCCTGAGGTCGCGCCCGGCTGCGCCCGGTCAGCGCTCCGTCGGCCGCGGCTCGGCCGATCAGCCCTCGCGAAGCTCGCGCGGCGAGCCTTCGTGCCATTCGCGGCCGGGGAACGGGTCGATCGGCTCGCGGCCGTTCGAGCCGAGGATCAGGTTCACCTCGCCGAGGTGGTAGGCCTCGTGGTTGATGAGCCGCATGAGGATCGACTGGCGGGTGTGGACCTCCGTTGGCCGATTCGGCTCTTCGCGTCGCACCGCGACCTGGAGCGAGTCGGGCGTCCAGCGGTCCAGGCAGCCCTCGATGACCCGCCACGTCGACTCGAACGCCCAGACGAGCTCCTCGACCGATCGCGGATGGGTGAGGTCGTCCTCCCAGCCCGGTGTGTCGCCGGGGAACGGCGTCTGCTCGGCACCGGGCTCGCCGAACACATCGCACAGCCAGAACACGCGCGGGCCGACGGTGTGCGCCGCGACTGCCCAGATCGGCCACGCCTCGGTCGGGTAGCCGCGGTCAGCGGGGACCCGGAGCTCGAGGTCCTCGGGCGTCAGGCGGCGGATGCCATCGACCCAGCGGCGGTTGTAGCCGGCCCAGTCGGCGTAGAAGGGGCGGAGCGTTCGGGGAAGCTCGCGGCCCGGCTCGACCTCGTTCACGATCCGGTGACGTACTCCCCGCCGTCGACGCCGATCACCTCGCCGCTGATGAAGCCGGTGCCCTCGCCGGACAGGGCGACGATCGCGTTGGCGACGTCCTGGACGGTGGTCATGCGGCCCGTCGGGTTCCGGCGTACGGCCGCCTCGATGATCATGTCGTGCTCGGGAATCTTCATGAGCGCGGGCGTGAGCGTGACGCCGGCACGAATGGCATTGGCCGTGATGCCGGTTCCCAGGCGCGCGAGCTCCATCGCGAGCTGGCGGATATGCGATTCGAGCGCGGCCTTCGCCGACGACACCACGCCGTAGGACGGCACCACCCGGGTCGAGCCCTCGGAGGTCATGGCGTAGATCTTCGAGCCGTTGCCGAGGAACCCGCCGCGGTACAGGTCCTGGACCCAGTAGACGAGGCTGTTCGCCATCACGTCCTGGGTCATCTCCATCTTCTTGCGGTCGACCGCGCCCTTCGGGTCGTCCGAGATGAAGGGCACGAGGCTGCCGAACGCGAGCGAGTGCATGACCACGCGCACGTAGGGTTCCCGACCAGCCGCCTTGGCGGCGTCGAAGCGCTCGCGCAGCTGGGCGAGGGCGCCGGCGCGCTTCTCGTCATCGGCCGCGTTCATGTTGATGTACAGGACGTCGCGACCGAGCGCGGCCAGGTCGGCCTTGAGCTCCTCCACGTGCTGGAGGGCGGCGCGGAAGTCGAGGTGGATGCCGCAGATGTTGTAGCCGTCGGCCGCCAGCGCACGCGCCGTGGCCTCGCCCATGCCCGAGGAGCCGCCGAGGATCAGCGCCCAGCGCTCGCGGGTGTCGGCCATCGTCGGGGTCCTCCGCCTGGGTGCGCCGCATCCGGCTGGGCTGGCCGGTTCGTGCGGTCGCGGCGAGTCTACCAAGGGGCCGGAGCCCGGCCGGCTGACGCGCCGGCCCGTCCGTGTGATCCTTCGTCGCGGTGAATCGAGAGCTCGCCGCCGCGGTGCTCGGGAATCGGTCGCTGGCGCGAATCGAGCTTGCCTTCGCTGCCTTCAACCTGGCGGACTGGGTCCGCTGGCTCGCGGTCGTGGTGTTCGCGTTCGATCATGGCGGCGCCGCCGAAGCGGGCCTGGTCGCCCTCCTGCAGTCGTTCCCTGCCGCGGTCGTCGCGCCGTTCGCCGCGAGCATCGGCGATCGCGTCTCCCGCCCGACCATGCTCCGCATCGGCTACACCGGCCAGGCGCTCCTGTTGGCGCTCACCGCCGCGGCGGCGCTGGCGATGGACTCGGTCATCGCGGTGTACGTGTTCGCGACGCTCGCCGCGATGGCGACCTCGCTCATCCGCCCTGCGAACCACTCGCTCGTACCGGAGGTGACGGCCACGCCGTCGGAGCTCACGGCGGCGAACGTCCTGTCGAGCTGGGTCGAGGGCCTCGGCGGCATGGCCGGCCCGTTCCTGTCCGGGGTGCTGGTGGACCTCTCGAGCCCGGGCGTCGTGATCGGGCTGGCGGCGGCACTCGTGACCGCGAGCGCATCGCTCGTGCTCCGGCTCGACACGACCCCGGATGCCACCCCGGCATCGGAGCCGGGCGCCGAAGGCACCACCCTGCACCTGGTGCCGGGCGAGCGCTCCGTGCTCGGTGGCTTCGTCGCGCTGCGGCGCCTGAGCGCGCCGCGGCTGATGGTGCTCACGTTCACGGCGGCGTCATTTCTTGCCGGCGCCGTCAATGTCCTGTACGTCACCCTCGCCCTGAACGTGCTGGGGACCGGCGCGAGCGGTGCCGGCGCGCTCGGGTCCGCGCTCGGCGCGGGGTATCTCGTCGGCGCTGCGCTGGCGACCACCCTGGTGGGCCGGCCGCGCCTCAGCGGCGCCGCAGTCCTCGGGTTCACGTTGTTCGGCGTGCCGCTGCTGCTCATCGCCGTTGCGCCGACGACCGTCGTCGCCTTTGCCTCCATGCTCGCGGCTGGTGCCGGCCATGCCCTGTACGACGTGGCCGTGATGACGCTGCTGCAGCGCGTCTCGCCGCGGCGGTTCCTGTCGCGGATCTTCGGGGTCGTCGAATCCGGGTACGTGGCCGCCTTCGGAATCGGCTCGGCATTGATCGCGTGGCTCATCGTGAACCTGCAGCTCGTGCCGACGCTCCTGCTCGCGGGGCTGTGGCTGCCGGTCGTGGTGATCGTGGTCTGGCGCCGACTGCGATCGATCGACAGCCGGGCCGTCGTGGCTGCCGACCGCCTCGCGCTCCTGCGCGGCCTCCCGCTGTTCGCCTCGCTCCGCCCGCAGATCCTGGAACGGCTCGCGCGGAGCACGTGGCCGGTCCATTTCGAGCCCGGCGCCGTGATCCTGCGGCAGGGCGACGTCGGCGACGCGTTCTACATCGTCAAGATGGGCCGCGTGCGCTACGAGGTCGACGGGCGGGTCGTGGGCGAAGGCGGACCTGGGGCGAACTTCGGCGAGATCGCGCTGCTGCGCGATGTCCCGCGGACGGCGACCGTGACTGCCGTGACCGACGTCCTAGCCTTCGCGCTGGCGCGCGGCCCGTTCCTCGAGGCCCTCACAGGCTCGCCTGCGCGTGCGGCGGCCGAGCAGCTCGCCACGGAACGGCTCGGCTAGGCGCGGGTCGACCTGCCGCTCGCCCTGCCGCGACGGCAAGCTCAGGCGTCAGTCGTCCGCGTCGTCCTCGAAGTCCGGCCAGGCCGCGATGTCGACCTTGTGGTTCTCCGGCGAGGCGAGGGTCCACCAGTGCGGCACGTGCGTGTCGTCGACGGTCAGTCGGCTGCGAGGCCATGCGCGCTGGGTTCGCCAGAACTGGCGTCGACACACCACGATTCCCAGCCTGATGTGCCCGTCCGGGTCGCGCAATAGTTGAGCGAGAGCGTCGTGGATTCGACCCCCTCCTGGTCGAGCGCTCGAAGCCAAATGAGGCTGGGATCGAGCACGGCGAGGTCGGCCTGCGTAAGGCCCGCGACCTCCGCCAGACGGTCCGTCAATTCCGCGTTGGAGAGCACGTCGGCGGCGATGTCACGCTCCGGGCGCACGGCGTAGAGCTCGGCCAGTCTCCCAGCGCCATTGAGCGTCACCCATACGCGGTCGCCCGCCAAACCTGTCGCAGCCCAGTGGTTGGCGACGGGATGGCCGTCGATGTCCCGATCGAGCCCCAGTGTCCAGAGCTGCCCGGGGATCGACGACCAGATGGAAAGATCATGCGGGGCTGTGGCGATGCCGACCAGCCCAAGGACACGCACGGCTTCCGCGATGGCGTCTGCTCGCGAAATTGCCGACCCGTTCGGCTCGACGGGAAAGCCCAGCTCGGCTTCGGCGACGCGGACGGTGCGCGCGTCGTCGAGATACACGTTGAGGATCGCCGGCCCGGCTTCGCCCGAGACAGGGATCGCCACCCGCCACAGGACCGAGGGCTCGTATCCAGCCGCGTGCCGATCGAGTACCGCTGCGGTCTCGGAAACGACGTCGTAACCAGCCGCCTCTGCAAAGGTCAGTGCGGCATCCACGAGACCAGCGGTGGCGTCGACGGTCGGGGCGGCTGTCACTGGAACGATGGACGGCGTCTCGGTCGCAGTTGCGGGTGCTGGCGATTGCGTCAGCACTGGCGTCCCTGATGCGGGCGTTGGTCCGCAGCCAACGACCAAGACCAGGACTGCCGGAATCGCTAACGACCGATGACGCACTGCACCCTCTCTCCGTCAGCGATACGTCACACGATGCCCGAGTCGTGGAGGGATCGGATCTCGGTGGCGGAATAGCCGAGCTCGCCGAGGATCTCGTCCGTGTGCTCGCCGAGAAGGGGCGGCGGCGTTCGCACGCTCGCCGGCGTCGCTGAAAGCTCGTAGGGCGGCGCGACCTGGTCGACGGAGCCCAGCGCCGGATGCTGCAGCGGGACCCGAACGCCGAGCGCCTGCGCCTGCGGCGATGCGAAAGCGGCCGGCAGGTCGAGGATCGGGCCGACCGGGATGCCGGCTGCATCGAGTCGCGCGAGCCACGT
>DASSHR010000231.1:0-1316 GCA_035692745.1 Candidatus Limnocylindrales bacterium
CACGGCGTTCTGGGTGGCCTCGGTCGACCGGTGGGCGACGTGGGAGATCACGCCGGCCACGCGGTTCGTGGTGACGCTCCAAGCAACGGGCTCCACGCAGCTCGAGGGCGAGACGCTGCTCGAGGCGGCCCTCGGCGCGTAACCGATTGTCGCGGCACTGGCTCGCCGCCTGCGTCGCGCGCCACCGAGGCGCTGAGCGCCTCCTGCGACGAAGATCGGCCGCGATCAGGCCCCGGATCACCGCCTCCGACGTCGAACGTGGCGCTTGGCGCCCCACCGGTCGAAGGAAGGCCTGCTTGCGGGCGATTGGCCGGGCTTCCTTCGTCAGAAGAGGCGCTGGGCGCCTCGCGCCGGTGGAGTGACCTGGCTCAGCGCCCCCGTCGAGGATTTGCGCGTCGAGCCCGGGGCGTCGAGCCGTCGCCGTTGCCTGGGCCGGCGGCCGCTCCGGCAAGCCGTCCGCCGTCGGTCATGGGTGGCGGCACGAACGGCAGCTCCGTCTGCTCGATGAACCCGGACTTGATGATCCGGCCCAGCTCCTCCACGAGGAGCGGATCGGTGTCCGGCGGCTCGTAGGCCGCGAGCCGGCGATCGACCTCGGCGTGCGCCCGGCGATCCGCGTCCATCGATCCCGCCTTCGCCCAGTTCTCGCGGTTGTCGCGGTCGTAGATGCGCGACGGCAGGTACAGCTCGTCGGGCCAGTGGGCCGTGGTGTGGTCGGCCATGATCAGGTGCTGGTTCGCGAGCACCTCGTCAACCAGCGCGCGCGTGGGCAGGTCCTCCACCACGCGGACGTCGCGCACGAGCCGCAGCGCCTGGCCGCAGAGCTCGTCGTCGAGAAGCAGCTTCGGCAGCGAGAACACGAGCAGGAAGTCCAGCATGCCGGGACCGCTGACGGAGTTGACGCCGGCGAGCGCGGCCAGCAGCGCCGATCCGAACGTCTCGGCGCCCGCCTGCGCATCGAGCGTCTTCGCCTCCGAAAGGCCCATGTACGACTGCGTGACGAAGCCCAGCGACTTCGCAACCTCGACGTAGGCCACGTCCAGCTGCAGCGCCTCGACCGCCGACATCGGTGACGAGGCGATCTTCATGTGGAACGCCGCCGGCGCGCCCCCGAACAGCACGGGCGCTCCAGGCCGCACGATCTGCGCCATCGTGATCCCGGCGAGCACGTCGACCGTATGGAACACCGTGGCGCCAACCACGGTGACCGGTGCGATGAGCCCCATGAGCGTGACCGGCACGATCTCGACCGCGATGCCCGCCTCGACGCAGTCGATCAGGTTCTGGCACGAGTCCTCGGAGTACCGGAAGTTGCC
>DASSHR010000232.1:0-2455 GCA_035692745.1 Candidatus Limnocylindrales bacterium
GATCGCGGCTGGATCGTGACCTTCGATCCGACCGCCGTCACCGGCATCGTGGTCTGGCGAACCGTCGATGGCGGCCGCAGCTGGGACGAAACCGCCATCCCCGCCCTGCGGTCGGTGAACTGGGACCTCGAGATGCTGTCACCGACGGTCGGCTGGCTGGCGAGCGATCCGGGCGGCGAGGCTCCCAAGCCGGAGCTCCGTTGGACGCATGACGGCGGGGCCACGTGGTCGGACCCGATCGATCTCGCCGCCCCTGCCCGCAGGTCGACGCTCGACAACATTTCGTTCTTCGACGAGCGCAATGGCGTGGCGACGGGCAACGAAACGCTCCTGGCGACGCGCGACGGCGGCGGGACCTGGAACATCACCCAGGACAACGACATCGGCGACGGCATCTTTGCCGGTACACCGCCGAAGCCGTCGTACGGCCCGGTCCATCTCCTCGACGGCCTGCGGGGCTTCGTCGTCGTCCGTTGGCTTCGTGCCGACGGATCCGAGCAGATTCGCTCGATCCGCGAGACCGAGGACGCAGGCCGGTCCTGGACGACGCGATACGTCGACGAGGGCCGCCGATCCTGGGCGTTCATTGATCCGAGCCGTTGGGTCGGGACGGACGGCGAGCGTGTCTGGACGACCGCCGATGGCGGAAGCACCTTCAGTGTCTCGTCGTCGACCGGGCTGCCGGTCGTCCTGGATTCTGCGAACCTGCAGTTCGTCGATGAGCTCAACGGCTGGGCGGTGGCGACGGGCGGCCCTCCCTGCAAGAGCTTCGGCTGCCCCGCGCGGTTCTTCGTGCTCTTCAAGACCGCCGACGGCGGTGCGACGTGGGCGCCGGTCGGGGACTGCGGGCCGGGGACGATCGCCTCGTGCCCGTCGCCGAGGCCCAGCTAGCCAGAACGGCCAGCGCTCAGTCGAGAAGGCTGCCCGTCGGCTGCGCGGCGCGAAGACCTGTCAGCGCGAAGGCGGCCACGGGCCGGCGGAAGCCCTTGAGGTCGAGCTCGCCGAGTGGCCGAGCCGTAGCCATCGTCTCGACGCGCGCCCAGGCACGTTCGCTGAGCACCGTTTCGCCGGATTCCGCGATCGAGCACAGCCGCGCAGCGAGATTCGCGACCGAGCCGACCACCGCGTAGGCGAGGTGCCCCTCGAACCCCACGCGGCCGAGTGTGGCGTAGCCCACGGAGATTCCGATCCCGAGCCCGAGGTCGAAGCCGCTGCGCCGCCACTCGACGCACAACGCCTCGTAGCGCGCGTGCATGTCGAAGGCCATCCGGACCGCCTCGATCGGGTGGTCCGCGATCGGGTTGGGGTCGTTGAGGTAGATCATCATGCCGTCGCCGGCGAAGTGCTCCAGCGTCGCGCCGTGGGCCACGATCGCCGCGCCCATCTCGCGGTGGTAGGCGCGGACGACGGCCATCACTTCCTCGGGCTCGGCCGCCTCGGCGAACGAGGTGAACCCGCGAAGGTCGCAGTACACCGCCGTGACCTCACGTCGATGACCGGCGAGGAGCTTCTCGGCGTCCGGCGACGAGACGAGCTCCGCGACGGTGGCAGGCAGGTAGCGGGCGAGCTCCTCGCGCTGGCGCTCGATCGTGCCCAGCAGCCGGACGTTGTCGAGGACGATCGCGGCCTGGTCGGCAAACGTCCGGACGAGCTCGATCTCTTCGTCGGTGAAGAGCCGGACGGCCTTCCGACTCAGGCCCACCGCGCCGATGACCCTGCCCTCCTTGGTGATTGGGAGCCCCATCAGCGTGTGGAAGTCCATGATCCGGCGCCCGCTCCACGTGTACGTGGGCTCGGTTGCCGTGTCCTCGATCTGGACGACGCCGGCGGCGGCCAGCGCCCGGCCGAGGATCGTGCCCTGGGTCAGCGGCGTCTCGTGCTCCAGCTCGTAGTCCGACGCTTCCTCTGACATCCCCACGGTCGCGACGCCGCGCATGTACCCCTCGTGGGACGGCACGAAGATCGAGGCGTGGTCCGCGTTGCACAGCTTTGCCATCGCCTCGACGACGATCCGCAGCACGCCCTCCTGGTCGAACGGCGATTCGCTGATCGCGCGGAGGATCTGGCGGACGGCATCGAGCTGGACCGATGCGGCGGACGCAGGTGCGATCTCGGCGGGCTCGGTCACGGTTCGGAACGATACCCCGGGGCGAGCGGACCGCCGCGCTGCGTCGGTGCCCAGCGCGTGAACGGCGAGGTCTGCTCGCCGAGCAGGATGTCCGCGAACTGCGCGCGCACGAGGCGGATGCGCGACGCCGGCCCGAACGCGAGGTCGCGCGCCCAGCCGAACGGGACGAGGTTCGACTGGAACGCCGGCGTCATCAGCCTCGACAGCCACGTGTACCAGCGGACGTGGGCGCGCCGATCGCGCCCGTATGCCTCCAGCGATTCCGCGAGGGACGCGCCGGCGCGCAGCGATGCAGCGAGGGACCACGCGTCCGCAAGCGCGAGGCTC
>DASSHR010000233.1:0-2336 GCA_035692745.1 Candidatus Limnocylindrales bacterium
CGCCGCAACGCCGCATCGAACGCCGCGAGCAGCTGGGAACCGCGGATGGTCGTCGGCAGCCGTCGCGCAAGCCGCACGGCCTCGCGGATCTCGGTGCGCTCGAAGAACCGCTGGCCGCGCACCTGGAACGGGATCCGGGCCTTCGTCAGCGCCGCCTCGATCGGCGGGATCTGGGCATTCGTGCGGACGAGGATCGCGATCTCCGCCGACTTCGTCCCCTCCGAGGTCAGCCGCTGGATGTCCGTGATGAGATGCCCGAGCTCGGTGTCGCCGTTCATCCGACGCTCGATCGTGGGCGTCGGGCCGGACGGCTGCGTGGCGACGAGCTGCTTCGCGCGGCCGGTGCCGTCAGCCGCGAGCAGGCGATTCGCGAGGACGAGGATCTCCGGCGAGCTCCGATAGTTGCGCGACAGGGCGATCTCGCGCGCACCGGGGTGGCGCTGGACGAACGCGGTCAGGTAGTCGCTCGTGGCGCCCGTGAACGAGTAGATCGTCTGGTCCTCGTCACCAACGACGCACAGGTCGTCACGATCGCCGAGCCACAGCTCGAGCAGCGCCTGCTGCAGCGGGTTCGTGTCCTGGTACTCGTCCACGCTGAACCAGCGCTTGCGGGCGCGGACGGTCTCGGCGGCGGCCTCGTCGCGCTCGAGGAGCTCGACGGTCTCGATCAGGAGGTCATCGAAATCGAGCTGGTTGCTTCGCTGCTTCGCGCGTTCGTAGTCCGCGAAGACGCGGACGAACAAATCGACCGGGATCGGCGGCTCGCGGTTCGTCGCGGCGGTCTCGCGCTCGTAGGTCTTCGGGGTGATCCGGCGCGCCTTCGCCCAGCCGATCTCGTCGCCGAGGTCCTTCGACGGCGTGAACTTGTAGTTGCCGGGGAGCTGCCGGGCGAGCCGGTAGAGGAGCAGCCCACGTTCCTCGAGGATCGTCGGCATCGTGGCGCCCCCGTGCGAGGCCGGCCAGAAGTGGCGCAGCTGGCTCAGCGCGTGCGCGTGGAACGTGCGGGCGGTGACGCCCGGGAGGCCGAGGCTGCGCAGGCGGTCGACCATCTCCGTCGCGGCCTTGTCGGTGAAGGTCACCACGAGGACCTGGTCCACCGGCACGACGGCGGTCGCGATCGCGTACGCGGTGCGCCGGGTGATGACGCGGGTCTTGCCGGACCCCGCACCGGCGTGGATCGCGACGGGGCCCGTTGTCGCGCGAACCGCAGCTTCCTGGTCCGGGTCGAGGTCGAGGAGGAAGCGCTCCGGGTCGAGCGCCGGTGGCTTCGCGAGGGGCATGCCCCCAGCCTAGCCGCCGACGCTCACCCGGCGGTTGCTGCTACGAGATCGCAGCACAGATATCGGTCATCGTGCCGTTGATCGTGATCTGCTCGGTCACGCCTTCGCCGCTGACGACGTAGGTCGCCGAGCCCCGGATGTACAGCGCCAGGAGATGGTCGAGCACGCTGCCGTCCGGCCCGACATCGCCGGGATAGAACTGCCAGATAAACGCGCCGGTGATGGTGCCGTGGTAGTCACCGTCGATGATCACGTCCACCTCGTGCGAGCTCGTGACCTCGACGAACGTCGCGCCGGTGGCGTCGTTCGTGATCGTTCGCTCGACGACGTGGTTGACGATCGCCTCGCGGCCGTCGCTGAAGTCGGTGATCGCGGTCCAGCCGCCCTTGGGTCGGTAGACCGTGACGTCGAAGTCGCATCCCGTGCCGGCCGGGTACTGCGTCGATGGCCCAGCGACGATGACGCTTCGGGTGGGCTCGGCAGCAGCTGCCGGCACAGCCGACGCGAGCGCGATGACGAGCGCGATGGCGGCGCCGGGCGCCCTGCGGCGGATCGCGTTCATGAGAGCGCCGCGCAGATGTCGGTGATCTTTCCGAACCACTCGAATTCGGAGGTTCGGGGAGTGCCGTTGTAATCGATCACGTTCAGGGTGTGGCCGGCGAACCGGTAGTAGGCGGCGTCGGTCACGAGGCCACCGAACGGGCTGGCGTCACCGGGCCAGAAGGGAACGTCGATCTGGCCGTCGCCGACAATCGTGTAGAGCTGGGTCGCGTCGTCCCACGTGTCGAGCTCGGTCCAGGTGTCGTTCACCCAGTACGTCTTGTGGGTGACGAGGTTCTCGTAGTAGCCCTTGACCCGGACCGAGCGGATCGTGTGGCCGTCGCCGAAGTCCGTGACGGCCTCGAACCCGCTCGTCGGGACGCCGGCGATCGGGAACGAGCAGGCGAGGCCCGCGTCCCACTGAAAGCCTGTCGGGTAGAAGACTGTCCGCGTCGGCGGCGTTGCGGCTGCCGCGGGGGCCGCCATCGCCAGCGCGAGGACGCCGGCGACGAGTCC
>DASSHR010000234.1:0-6923 GCA_035692745.1 Candidatus Limnocylindrales bacterium
GCCGTCGGGTTCGTGTTCCTCCTGGTGTTCGTGTTCTGGATCTCGGGCTTCGACATCGCGAACCTCGGCAACCGATGACCTCGGTCGCGCGCCGCCGGACCGCGACGGTCGACGTCGGCGGCGTTCCCGTCGGCAGCGGACACCCCATCGTCGTCCAGTCGATGACGAACACGGACACCGCGGACGCGGACGCCACGGCGATCCAGGTCGCCCGGCTCGCCCACGCCGGCAGCGAGCTCGTGCGGGTCACCGTGAACAACGACGCCGCGGCGGCCGCGGTCCCCGAGATGATCCGCAAGCTGCGCAACCTCGGCGTCGGCGTGCCGGTCATCGGGGATTTCCACTACAACGGCCACCAGCTCCTGGTCGAGTACCCGGAGATGGCGACGGCGCTTGCGAAGTACCGGATCAACCCGGGCAACGTCGGGGCGAAGCGGCACGACGAGAACTTCGCGACGATCGTCCGCGTCGCGATCGAGAACGGCAAGCCCGTTCGCATCGGCGTGAACTGGGGCTCGCTGGACCAGGCGCTCCTGACCGACCTCATGAACGAGAACGCCGCGGCCGCCCAGCCGCGCGACAGTCGCGACGTGATGATCGAGGCGATGCTCCAGTCGGCGCTGCGCTCGGCCGAGCTCGCCGAAGCAACCGGGCTGGGCCATGACCGGATCATCATCTCGGCCAAGGTCTCGAACGTGCGCGACCTCGTGGACGTCTACCGCAACCTGGCCGCGCGCTGCGACTACCCGCTCCACCTCGGCCTCACCGAAGCCGGGCTCGGGATGAAGGGCATCGTCGCCTCGACCGCCGGCCTGTCGATCCTGCTGGACGAGGGGATCGGCGACACGATCCGGGTGTCCCTCACGCCGGCGCCTGGCGGGGAGCGCGAGGAAGAGGTGCGGGTCGCGCAGCAGGTCCTCCAGTCGCTCGGCATGCGCAGCTTCCTGCCGCAGGTGAGCGCCTGTCCGGGCTGCGGGCGCACGACCTCGACGTTCTTCCAGGAGATGGCGGAGCGGATCCAGGCGCACCTCCGCGAGCGCATGCCGGAGTGGAAGGCGCGCTACCCGGGTGTCGAGGACATGGCCGTCGCGGTCATGGGCTGCGTGGTGAACGGGCCGGGCGAGTCGAAGCACGCGGACATCGGGATCTCGCTGCCGGGCACGTTCGAGGAGCCGGTCGCGCCGGTGTTCATCGACGGGCGCCTCGACCGCACGCTCCGCGGCGACCACCTGGTCGACGAGTTCACCGACATCCTCGACGGCTACGTCGAGCGCCGCTACGGCGCCGAGCCCGTCGGAGCGCGCTGACCGAGCAGTCCGGGGGACGCCCGCCTGATCGGGGCGCCTTCGACGGTCCACGGGTCCGGGTGTATACTCCGCCGAGCATCAGAAGGCCGCCTCGAAACGTGGGTGACCCCCACGTTTTTTTTCGGCGGCGAAGGGGATTGACCGGCCCGACATCGGCGTAGAGGAGGACTGACGACATGAGTCGCGATTTCGTCGGCGCTCTCCTTCAGCTGAATGCGGAGAAGCAGGTCTCCCGCGAACAGCTCATCCACACGGTCGAGGACGCGATCGCCGCCGCCTACCGGCGCGTCGCCAACGAAGAGGACATCCACGTCCAGATCGATGCGGACAGTGGCCGCATCCGGGTCTACCGCGCGCGGATTGCGACGAACGAGCCCATCGAGGAAGAGCAGCAGCTCACGCACTTCACCCTCGACGAGGCCAAGACCCACAAGTCGGACGCGATCCCCGGCGAGCTCGTGGAGATCGAGGAGCTCGACGGCGACACGTTCGGGCGCATCGGCGCCCAGACGGCGAAGCAGGTCGTCCTCCAGCGGCTCCGCGAGGCGGAGCGTGATGCCGTGTTCGACCAGTTCGCCGACCGCGAGGGCGAGCTCGTGACGGGCACCGTCAATCGCGTCGAGCCGCGGGCGATGATCCTGGACATGGGCAAGGGCGTCGAGGGCGTCCTCGCCACGACGGAGCAGTCGCCGCTCGAGCACTACCGCATCGGCCAGAACGTGAAGGCCTACGTCCTCGAGGTCCGTCGGACCCCGCGCGGGCCGGCGCTGTTCGTCAGCCGCACCCACAAGGGCTTCCTCAAGCGCCTGTTCGAGCTCGAGGTCCCGGAGATCCACAACGGCACGGTCGAGATCCGCGCGATCGCGCGCGAGGCCGGGTCGCGCTCGAAGGTCGCCGTCGGCTCGCGCCAGGAGGGCCTCGATCCCGTCGGCGCCACCGTCGGGCAGCGCGGCGCGCGCGTCCAGGCCGTCGTCGCCGAGCTCGGTGGCGAGAAGATCGATGTCATCCCGTGGAACGACGACGCGGGCACCTTCGTGGCCAACGCGCTGTCGCCGGCCCAGGTCCTCTCGGTCGACATCGACCAGGAGCACCGCATCGCCAACGTGACGGTGCCGGAGCGGATGCTCTCGCTGGCCATCGGCCGCGAGGGCCAGAATGCCCGACTCGCCGCGCGCCTCACCGGCTGGCGCATCGACATCCGCAGCGACGTCTCCGTCGCCGAGGCGAAGGCGGCCGCGACGAAGGAGCCCGAGTCGGAGGCCGATCCGAACGGGACCGACGCGGTCGACGCCGTTGCCGGTGCCGACGCGGATGCCGGCGCGGACGAAGCCGCGGACACCGGCGAGACGGCTGCCGAGCCGGAGCTCGTCGCAGCCGCAGCCGCGCCTGCGAAGAAGCCACGCAAGAAGGCCGCCAAGGCCGACACGTCCGACACCTCCGACGAGGTGGCGTCGTAGGCGCGCCGGCGGCGACCCTCGAGCGTCGAGCGGCGCCCTCGCGATCCTGCGTGGCCTGCCGGACGAGTCGCGACAAGCGCGACCTGCTCCGCGTCGTTCGCGCCCCCGACGGCACCGTTGCCTACGACCCGACCGGCCGCGCGAATGGCCGCGGCGCCTACGTCTGTCGCGACGTGGCCTGCATCGCCACGGCCACCGGCCGCGGCGGGCTCGGCCATGCCCTCGAAACCACCCTGCCGGCGACCCTTGCCGACGATCTGCGCGGCGTGATCGCCGAGGAGGCGACCCATGGCGCGTAGTCGTTCAGGCACCCGGGGTCGTCGCGGCCCGCGCAAGCCGCCGCGTCGCGACGGCGCGTTCGGGAATACCGCGGTCCAGGTCGCGGATCCGCGCGAGCGTGGCGCCGTCGAGCTGCCGGCGACGATCACCGTCAAGGAGCTCGGCGAGCTGCTGGGCGTCAACGTCGCGGATGTCATCCGCGAGCTGATCAAGAGCGGCATCTTCGCGACGATCAACCAGCTCATCGACCGCGACACCGCGTCGCTGGTCGCGAGCGAGCTCGGCTACGAGGTCGCGGAGCCCCAGGCCGCCGGCATCGCGGGGAACGGCGAGGATGGCGAGGAAGCGCGTCCGGCCGCCGCGACCAAGGAGGCCCTGTTCACCGAGGAGGACACGGCCGACCTCGTCGACCGCGCGCCGATCGTGACCGTCATGGGCCACGTCGACCACGGCAAGACGAGCCTCCTCGACGCGATCCGGTCGACGACCGTCGCGGCGGGCGAGCGCGGCGGCATCACCCAGCACATCGGCGCGAGCGACGTCACCCGTGGCGATCGCCGCGTCGTGTTCCTCGATACCCCGGGCCACGAGGCGTTCACCGCCATGCGTGCCCGCGGCGCGAAGGTCACCGACATCGCGGTGGTCGTCGTCGCGGCGGACGACGGCGTGATGCCCCAGACCCTCGAGGCGATCGGCCACGCGAAGGCGGCCAAGGTGCCGATCATCATCGCGCTCAACAAGATCGACAAGCCGGATGCCAATCCGGACCGCGTCAAGACCGAGCTCACCGAGGCCGGCGTCGTCATCGAGGAATACGGCGGCGACACCCCGATGGTCCCGGTGTCGGCGAAGACCCGGATCGGGCTCGACGATCTCGTCGACATGGTCCTGCTGGTCGCCGACCTCCAGGAGCTCAAGGCGAACCCGAACCGCTCCGCGATCGGCACGATCGTCGAGGCGCGCATGGACAAGTCGCGCGGCGCCATCGGCACGGTGCTCGTCCAGACCGGCACGCTGAACGTCGGTGACGTGATCGTCGTCGGCGAGACCTTCGGCCGCGTCCGAGCGCTCGAGGACGAGCACGGCAAGCGCATGAAGAAGGCCGGCCCGGCGACGCCGGCGGTCATCCTCGGCCTGTCCGAAGTCCCGGAGGCGGGCGACATCCTGCGGGTCGTGGCCGATGAGAAGGCCGCGCGCACCGCGGTGGAGGCCCGCAAGGCGGAGCTCGCCGCGAAGGGCGGCGAAGGCGGCGGTCGCGCGACCCTCGAAGACCTCTACCGACAGATCCAGGCGGGCCAGGCCAAGGAGCTCCGCATCGTCCTCAAGGCGGACGTCTCGGGCTCGCTCGGCGCCATCACGCACGCGCTCGGCCAGCTCAAGACCGACGAGGTCAAGCTCAATGTCCTGTACGAGGGCGCGGGCGAGATCAGCGACAACGACATCCTGCTGGCATCCGCCTCGAACGCGATCGTGGTCGGGTTCAACACCGCGATCAGCGACACCGCCCGACGGGCCGCGGAGGCCGAGAAGGTCGACGTCCGGCTGTACGACATCATCTACCAGCTCACCGACGACATCGAGAAGGCCCTGAGCGGCCTGCTCGAGCCCGAGGAGGTCGAGGTCATCGAGGGCCGCGCCGAGGTGCGCAAGCTGATCAAGGTCGGCCGCTCCGTGATCGCCGGCTCGTACGTCACCGACGGGCGCATCGTCCGCTCCGGCAGCGTCCGGCTGTGGCGCGGCGGCAAGGTCATCGTGACCGACAAGATCGACTCGCTGCGGCGCTTCAAGGACGACGTTCGCGAGGTCCAGACCGGCTTCGAGTGCGGCATCGGCCTCGTGAACACGACCGATATCGTCGAGGGCGACGTGATCGAGTGCTACACCACGCAATCCGTCTCGCGCTCCGCGCTCAACTAGGGGCGCCGCGCCAGCTGACGATGCGTTCGTTGACCGCTGCGGGCTTCGCTCGCGCACCTCGGAGTGCGCTCGCTCCAGTCCTCCCGGTCGCCTTCGCCTCGCCGGCCGGCATCGGCGCGGACTGGTACCGGCGTTGACCGCGAGAACGGATCGCATCGACGAGCTGCTGCGCCAGGAGATCGGCGCGATCCTGGCGAAGGACGTCCAGGACCCGCGCATCGGGTTCGTGACCGTGACCGATGTCGAGACGGCGCCGGACCTCAGCACGGCTCGCGTGTTCGTGAGCATGATCGGGCAGCCGGCGGAGCGCGAGGTCGCGATGCGCGCCCTGCAGCGGGCCATGCCGTTCGTCCGCCACGAGCTCGGATCGCGGATCCGGCTGCGGCGCATCCCCGAGCTGCAGCTGCGCGCCGATGACTCGATGGAGCGCGGCACCCGCGTGCTCCAGCTGCTCCACGAGCTCGAGGCCGGTGAGGACGTCACCGAAGTACCGCCGATCACGGAGACCCTGCCCACGCCGACCGGCGTGCCGATCCCGCCACCGCCCACGCCGCGCCGCGCGAAGCGGGGCAGCGCGAAAGGCGGCAGCGCGAAAGGTGGCAGCGCGAAGGGCGGCGCGTCGCGGACGAGGACGCGTCGGTGACCGTCGACCTGCGGCCCTGGCTCGACGCCGTCCCGACGGCCGCCGCTGGCGCGATCTTCGCCGCGCGCCGGCCGCTGATCGCGACGCACGAGAACCCCGATGCGGACACGCTCGGCGCCGCGTTGGGCGTGGCGGCCATCGTCGAGCACTTCGGCGGCGCGGCGACGCTCGTGTCCACGGATCCCGTGCCGCCGCTGTACGACTTCCTCGCCGGGATGGATCGCTTCGTTCAGGACCCGCCGGCTGCGGACTATGACCTGCTCGTCGTCTGCGACTGCGGGTCATTGGACCGCCTCGGCGCGGTTCGCGAGCGCAACGCGGCGCTGTTCGAGCGCCTGCCGCGCGTCCTCGTCGACCACCACGCCTCGAACACCGACGGCGGCGCGGACGACTGGGTCGACCCGGGCGCCGCGGCGACGTGCGAGCTCGTCGGGTTGCTGGCGGCGCGCCTCGGCGTCCCGCTCGATGTCGGCGGCGGCGTCCTTGCCTCGGCGCTGATGGCCGGCATCGTCATGGACACGGCGACCTTCGGCCATCCCAACGCGACGCCCCGCACCCTCGCCGTGTCGGCCGCGCTCGTCGATGCGGGCGCGCCGCTGAGCGACATCTCGCGGCGGCTCTACCGGTCCAAGCCGGATTCCCAGCTGCGGCTGTTCGGCCGCGTGCTGGATCGCCTGGACACGGCCGCAGGCGGCCGGATCATCTACAGCTGGCTCGGCGACGCGGACCTGGCCGACACCGGCACGATCAGCGCGCACTCGGAGGGCCTGATCGACCTGCTCGCCCAGTCCGAGACCGCGGACATTGCGATCCTGTTCAAGGAGGCCGGTCCGTCGACGACGCGCATCTCGGTGCGGACGAAGCCCGGCGGGGTCGACGCCACGGTGCTCACCGGCGCCTTCGGTGGGGGCGGGCACGCCCGGGCCGCCGGTGCCTCGGTCGATTCGCCGGTCGCGGATGCGCGCACGCGCGTGCTCGCGGAGGCGGAGGCGCTGCTCGGCCCCGCGGCCGTCTGAGACCGCCGATGCCCAGACAGCCCGACGCGCCGGGCATGCACGGCGTGCTCGTCGTCGCGAAGCCGGCCGGACCGACCTCGCATGACGTCGTGGCCCTCGTCCGCCGTCTCGCCGCCACGCGCCGCATCGGGCATGGCGGCACGCTGGATCCCTTCGCCTCCGGCGTGCTGCCGCTGTTCCTCGGCGGCGCGACGCGGCTCGTCGAGTACCACCTCGCCGACGACAAGGCGTACCGCGCCACGATCTGCCTCGGTGCCGCTTCGACGACCGACGACCTCGACGGCGAGCTGACCCCGATGGCCGG
>DASSHR010000235.1:0-8475 GCA_035692745.1 Candidatus Limnocylindrales bacterium
GATGCAGGACGAACGGAGGGCGACGCCGGCGACGGGCGCAACAACGCTTCGCGCGAGCGCGCGCGCGGAAGTTGCGGCCGGCCTGGCCCGGGCGATCGACAGCGGTCGGCTTCCCGACGCGGCGGAGGCGCGCAGCGCGGCGATCGAGCTGAGCCGGCCCGGCAACCACGAGCACGGAGACCTGGCGAGCAACCTTGGCCTGCGGCTCGCCAAGCCGCTGCGCATGGCCCCGCTCGCGATCGCGACCGCCATCGCCGAAGCGATGACAGAGCTCTCGGCGGAGGCATCGGCGCGCGGCGCAACGGCGGCGGTCGCCTCGGTCACCGCAGCCGCACCGGGCTTCCTCAACCTGCGACTGGCCGAGGGCGCGATCGAGGCCCTGCTGGACACCGCGCGCCGCGAGCCCGCAGCCTGGGGCCGCACCGCCCCTCTCGCCGGCAATCGCACCGCGGCGGGCGCTCCGATCCGGCACGTGAACGTCGAGTTCGTCTCCGCCAACCCGACGGGCCCGCTCACCGTGGGCAACGCCCGCGGCGCCTTCGTCGGTGACCTGCTGTCAAGAGTCCTCGAGGCAGGCGGTCAGCGGGTCACGCGCGAGTACTACTTCAACGATTCCGGCAACCAGGTACGGAATCTCGGCGCCTCGGTGATCGCGCTCCGTGACGGCACCCCGATCCCCGCGGACGGCTACCACGGCGACTACCTCGTCGACGTCGCGCGCGACCTTCCGGATGAGATCGCCGCCCCGCGACCTGGCGACGATGCGGATGCCCGGGCCTGGGCGGCGGGGCGCTGGGCGTCGGCCCGGATTCGCGAAGGGATCGAGGCGTCCCTCGCCAACCTCGGCGTCCGGTTCGACGTCTGGACGAAGGAGCAGCGCCTCCACGACGACGGCTGGGTCGACCAGGCGCTGGATCGCCTGCGCGCCGGCGGCCACCTGTACGAGCAGGACGGGGCGCTGTGGTTCCGCTCGACCACGTTCGGCGACGACAAGGACCGCGTGCTCGTGAAGTCGGACGGCAATCGCACGTACTTCGCGTCGGACATCGGCTACGTGATCGAGAAGTTCAGCCGCGGCTTCGATCACCTCATCTACATCTGGGGAGCGGACCATCACGGCACGGTCGCGCGCGTGCGCAATGCCGCCCAGGCGATGGGCTTCGACAAGGCCGCGGTGGAGATGATCCTCACCGGCTGGGTCCACTTCCTGCAGAACGGGCAGGAGCTGTCGATGTCGAAGCGCGCCGGCACGTTCATCGCCCTCGACGACCTGCTGGCGGAGCTCGGCGTCGATGCCGCTCGGTGGTACTTCGCAAGCCGCGGCGCGAACGTGAACATGGACGTCGACATCGAGGTCGCGAAGGCGCAGTCGAGCGAGAACCCCGTCTACTACGTGCAGTACGCGCACGCGCGCATCGCGTCGATCCTGCGCAAGGCGGCGGACACCGACCTCGCGCCGGCCGGCTCGCTCGCCGGCGCGCTGGAGCCCGGCTCGCCCGAGGCGGTCCTGGCGCGCGTGGTCGTTCGCCTCCCCGAGGTCGTCGAGGACGCGGCAGCGGCCCAGGAGACCCAGGGCGTCACCACCTATGCGACGGAGCTCGCGACGGCGTTCCACGCGTTCTACCGGGATGCACGGGTCGTTGATGCCGCCGAGCCGGAGCGCTCGAAGCGCCGCCTCGCGTTGGTCGACGCGACCCGGATCTCGCTCGCGAACTCGCTCGCGCTCCTGGGGATCTCCGCGCCGGAGTCGATGTAGAGGCGGCTACTTCGCGACGGCGGCGGCGACGTCCGCCACCTCGTCGCCCATGACGACGTAGACGCGACGAAGGTCGTCGGAGAACACGGTGGCGCCGGGATCGAGCGCACGCGCCGCGGTGGCAGCGGCGGCCTGGAATTCGGCTGCGTCCGCGGCGGTATCCCACGCGCTGATGAAGGCGACGCTCACCGCGCCGGACGGCCCGCGCAGCAGCACGAGACGATCGCCACCCCAGCCCTCGGCGGCCGCGGTTGCCGCCAGGTTGGTCACGCCGCCCTGCTTCAGCCAGACGCGAAGCAGGAACTCGCCGAGCGTGTCCTGCCCCACCTCCGACCAGCCGGTGCCGAGCGCCTTCGCAAGGCCGGAGGGGATCTTGACCGCGATCGGCGCCTCGCGGGTCGTGTACTTGTCGGGGTGGAGGATCTGCTCCGTCGAATCGGGTGGGTCCGCGAAGACGGCGTCGACCGCTGCGTAGCCACCCGACCCGACCAGGCGCATCACGAACGCGAGACCCTGCTGGTACGGGAAGAGCGCCGTCTCGCGCAGGTACGCAGGCGCGTCGTTGAACGCCTTGAGCGCGTCCGGATCCAGGCCGGCCGCGAGCACCTGGCCGAGCTCCTGCGAAGTGAGGTTCTCGGTCATCCAGGTGGTCTGCACGGAGACGGCGTCACCCTCGACGAGGGCGAGCCGGGCAAGGGAGCGGTCACTCTGGTCGCTGACGTCGATTCCGAGCTTGTCCAGGTCGACGTGCTGGTCCTGGAGCTGGTGGGTGAACTCGTGGGCGTACGTCGATTCGTCCGCCGGGCCGACGGCCGTGGTGCGGCTGACGACGAACAGCTCGTTCGATTCGGGCGAGTAGTAGCCCGCCACCTGGCCGCCCTGGAAGGCCAGGGTGATGGCGCGCAGCGAGGTGCCGGGGGCAAGGAGTCCGAGGGTGATGAGCTCGTCCTCGGCGTCCTGCAGTGCCTGGTCCGTATGGGTCGCGTCGAACTCCTGCTCGAGGTTCTTGGCGAGCTGTGTCGCATCGATGACGACCGGTTCGACGTCAGCGGTCGGCTGGAGGCCGCGGATCGCCTCGACCTTCGTGCGGATGTCGGCATAGACCTCCTGCAGCGGACGCTGGGTGGCGACGGGCGTGGCGGGCACGGTGGTGGGGCTCGGCGCCACGGGCACCGCCGTGGGGGCGGGCGACGGGCTCGGCGCGGTCGTCGAGCAGGCAGCGACGAGCGCGGCCACGACGAGCAGCCTGGACGGCTTGCGCGTCGACGCGCGGCGCGACGGGATTCGGTTCGGCATCGGGCGCCGATCCTACCGGCCTTCGGGTCGGCTGTCGTTGCGCGAAAGCCCGCAGCAGGCGCATTGGGGTTTCTTAACCGCTTGCGGCGTTGGACCTGAACACCACCCGCCTAGGGTTCATCTCGGACCGAACCCTCGTGGTTCCATCCTCCCTCCCTCCGACCGGGGGCGCCGATTGGGCAGGCGCCTCCGGTCTTTTCTTTGTCCCCCGGCCCCCGGTCGACCGACGGGTCCTGCCGCTCTGGCCAATCCCGTCCACGGCGCCGATGGCGGCTTCGCCGCCTGCCGGCGCCTCTCGGCCGGGATTCGGCCGCGCGTCACCCGTGGGCCGCCCGGGTGTTCGCGGACAACCCGCAGGCAAGCGACACCTGCCAGAATCAAGTTGATGGAAATCACCTGGTACGGACAGACGTGCATTCGGCTTCGCGGACGCGAGGCGGTCGTCGTCAATGACGCCTATCAGTCGATCGTGGGGCCGACGGGTCGCGGGATCACGGCGGACATCGCGACGTACAGCCACGGCGACGACACGCCCCTCGCCAAGGGCAAGGGCAACCGGACGCGCGGCGGCACGCTGATCCCTACCAGCCTCGAATCGACCTTCACCGTCGACGGTCCCGGCGAGTACGAGGTCAAGGACGTCCTGATCACCGGCGTTCGCACGTTCCGCGATGACGCCAGGGGCGAGCAGCGCGGTCGGGGGACGGCCTTCGTCGTCGAGCTCGACGGCCTGCACACGGTCCATCTCGGCGACGTCGGCCACCTGCTGACCGAGGAGGAGCTCGGCGAGATCGGACCGGTCGACATCGCCTGCGTGCCCGTCGGCGGCCCGCTCACGCCGACGAGGACCTCCGAGCTCATCGCCCAGCTCAGCCCGAAGCTCGTCGTCGCGATGCCCGTCTGCGCCGACGACGCCGAATGCGCCGAGGCGCTCGCCAAGTTCTTCCACGAGGTCGGTGGCGACCCGACGCCGCAGCCGAAGCTGGCGGTCACGATCTCCAGCCTGCCGGCCGAGACGACCACGGTGCTCCTGGAGTCCCGCGGCAAGGTCTGATCAGGGGCCGGCGCGCTCCAGGACGACGCGTCCGCGCTTGATCACCGTCCGGACGAGATCCGCCGCCGGCCAGTACGGGATCTGGCGGTGCGTCGGGACGTTCCAGATCACGAGGTCCGCGTAGCGGCCGGTCTCGATCGACCCGACCTCGTCGGCCAGCCCGAGCGCCGCGGCGGCGTTGATCGTCGTGGCGGCGAGGGCCTCCGATGGCGTCAGCTTCAGCTCCAGGCACGCGAGGGTCATCGCCAGGGGCAGGCTCGGCGTGGGCGACGTGCCCGGGTTGAAGTCGGTCGCCACGGCGACGGGGATCCCCCGATCGATGAAGGTGCGCGCCGGCGTCGTCGGGTCGTGCATCAGGAACCAGTCGACCGTCGGCAGGACCACGGCGACGACTGGCCGGCCCTCGGCGGCCGCCGCGGCGAGCGCGTCGACGCCGGCAGGTGACGGCACGGCCAGATGGTCGGCCGACATCGCGCCGATCTCGACGGCGAGCTCCGCGCCCCCGGACGGCGCCAGCTCGTCGGCGTGCAGCCGCGCGCCGAGGCCGAGGCGCGACGCCTCGTCGAGGATCCGCCGTGCCTGCTCGGGGCTGAACACGCCGCGCTCGCAGAACACGTCGGCGAAGCGCGCGCGACCCTGGGCGGCAACCCCCGGCAGCTGCTCCTCGAGGAGATGGCGGACGTACGCCTCGGTGCCGTCGGGGCGGGCACGGAACTCGGGCGCCACCGCGTGGGCGCCGAGCCACGTCGGCAGGACCTCCACCGGGCCTTCCTTGCCAAGCTGGTACGCGACCTCGAGGAGCCGCAGCTCCGTGGCCAGGTCGAGCCCGTAGCCGGACTTCGCCTCGATCGTGGTGGTTCCGTGGGCGAGCATCTCGCCGAGCCACCGCCGCCCGTGCTCGACGAGCTGCTGGAAGCTCGCGGCGCGCGTGGCGGCAACGGTCGACAGGATTCCGCCGCCCGCCTGCAGGATCTCGAGGTAGTCGGCGCCGCGCTGGCGCAGCACGAGCTCGCCCTCGCGGGAGCCACCGAACAGCAGGTGCGTGTGCGCGTCGATGAGGCCCGGCGTGACTGTGCCGCCGCCGGCATCGATGCGTCCGAACCGCGCGATCGGGTAGCCGCTGCCCTCGATCGCCTGGAGCAGCTCGGCGCGCGGGCCGGCGGCCAGGACGCGGCCCTCCCAGGTCGCGACGACCGGGGCCGCGTCGGTGCTCGTGTCGCCAGCCGGCGCGACCAGCAGCGCCGGGTCGTCCATCCGCACGCCGAGTCGGAGGCCGCCGGCCAGCGTCGCCACCTCCGCGGCGTTCTCGATGAGCAGGCCCGGCAACCCGTCGGCTGCCCGGCCGCCCTGGATCAGGCGCAGGCTCATGCTCCCGCGGCCCGCCCCGTCAGAATGCCGGCGCGCGGCCTCAGCCGGCCGAGGTCCGAGCGGCGGCCAGGCGCTGCTCGAGGACCATCAGCGGCTGGGCATCGCGGAGCTTGAGGTAGCTCGCCGCGGCTGCGAAGCGATCCGGGAACGCGGCCGTGGCGCCGGCGCCGGCATGGTGCGCGACGTCGTCGAACGCCGCCTGCGGCGCCAGGCCGATGAGCTCCGATTCACGGACCCCGACGCCGGCTTCGTCGGCCAGCCGGCCGACCTCCTCCCAGACGCGCCACAGCGGCGTCGTCGCGAAGTCGAGCAGGTTCATCGACACCTGGGCGCAGCCGAGCTCCTCGATCCAGAAGCCATTGCCCTGCAGCGCCGGCAGCCCCCCGCCGGACTCGCGCACGGCGCGCGCGATCCGCTTGGCGATCTCGAGGTCCGTCGTCTCGAGGTTGATGTTCCAGGCGATGAGGAACGGGCGCGCACCCACGGCCACGGCCCCGAGGCGTGGGTGGGTGTGGGCCGGCCCGAAGTCCGGACGGCGATCCTCGACGCTCGCAGCCAGGTCGTCGCGCACGCCCTCGTAGCCGCCCTTGCGCACGTCGGCGAGCCGGACGCGCTCCGGCCGCGTGGCGGCACGCGCGTACAGATACACCGGCACCGCAAATCGATCGGCGACCCGAGCGCCGAAGCTGCGGGCGAGCAGCACGCAATCGTCGATCGTGGTCGAGCCCAGCGGGACGAACGGCACGACGTCGATCGCGCCGATCCGCGGGTGCTCGCCGGTCTGGATCTCCATGTCGATCGTCTCGATCGCGACCTCGATCGTCGCCTCCAGGGCGCGCTCGACGGCGTCGGCGTCGCCGGCCATGGTCAGGACCGTGCGGTTATGCGACGGGTCGCTCGTCCGGTCCAACAGGTACGCGCCGGTCGTGCCGGCGACGGCGTCCGCCAGTTGGTCGACGACGTCGATGCGCCGCCCCTCGGAGTAGTTCGGGACCGACTCGACCAGCACGCGGCAATCGTGCCACGCGCCGCGCGTGGGAACCGGCCGCGTGGCCCGGCATGCGGGGGACTGGACCAGGCTGGTCCCGGGTGCCCGTTCCGAAGTCCAATCTCTATTTCTGGAAACTTGGTATTGACATTTCGAAAGTCCATGTGCCATCCTACGCCAAGCGAACCACGAAACAGCAAGGAAGCAGCAAGGAGCCGTACGATGATCAACTCGATGTTCAGCCTCGACCACCGGATCGCCGAGCTCCGCCCGAGCGAGCGCGAGCAGCGCGTCGCCCGCGAGGCGCGCGATGCCGCCCTCTCGGTCGGCCGCACCGGCAAGCCCGCCGCCGGCGGCCGGCACGCCTTCACCCTCGACCGATACGCAGGGCAAGCGTCGCGCCTGGTCGCGAGCTGATGACCGGCACGACCGCCGATCGGACCAACGCCGTGACGACCGTGTCCGCCCGCAACCCGTTCTCGGGCCGTGACTTCCGGCTGCTCTGGCTGGGCGAGGCGGTCTCCGCGGTCGGTGATCAGTTCGCCCTCATCGCGCTGCCGTGGCTGGCGCTCGTCCTGACCGGCAGCGCCCTCGCCCTCGGCGGCGCGATGGCCCTCATGGCGATTCCCCGCGCCGTCCTCATGACCTTCGGCGGCGTCGCCGTCGATCGGTTCTCACCGCGGCGGGTGATGCTCGGATCCAACGCGGTGCGGCTGGTGGCCGTCGCGGTGCTGGGCGCCGCGGTGGTGGCCGGCAGCGCGGAGCTGTGGATGCTCTACGCGTTCGCGCTCGTGTTCGGCGTGGCCGACGCGTTCTTCTTCCCCGCCCAGACGGCCATCGTGCCGGAGCTCGTCACCGACGAGCAGCTGCAGCGCGCGAACGGCATCGTCCAGGGCACGGCCCAGGTCACGGTCCTCGTTGGGCCGGTGGCTGCGGGCATCGTCATCGCCGCCCTCGGCGGCACCGCCGGCCAGGCATCGATCGCCGGCATCGGGGCCGCGCTCCTCGTCGACGCGGCGACGTTCGTCGTGTCGCTCGCGACGCTCCTCCTCATCGAGCCCCGTGCCCACGTCGCCGGGTCGCACGACTCCGTCATCGAATCCATCAAGGAAGGCGCACGCTTCATCTGGGCGTCGAAGGGCATGCGGGCGATGATCCTCGTCAGCCTCGCCGCGAACTTCTTGATCGTCGGCCCGTTCGAAGTCGGCATGCCGTTCATCGCCTACTCTCGCCTGCCCGAGGGCGCGGCGGCGTTCGGCTTGGTCACGGCAGCGTTCGGCGGCGGCTCACTCGTGGGGCTGCTGTTCGGCTCGATCCTGCCCCCACCGCGGCCGTCTCGGTTCGGTGCCGTGGTGATCCTGCCGATGGCCCTCGCGGGGATCGCCATGGCCGGGCTCTCGGCCGCCCACTCGACGATCGTCGCCGCCGCCCTCACCGGCGTCGCCGGTATCGCGCTCGGCTACACGAACCTGCTGAGCATCACGTGGATCCAGCGCCGCATTCCGGCCGCGCTGATGGGTCGCGTGATGAGCCTGCTCATCACTGGCTCCGTCGGCCTGGTGCCGGTCTCGATGTTCCTCGCCGGCTTCGCCGTCCAGGTGAACGTCGACCTGACGATGCTCGGCGCCGGCGTGGGCATGGCGATCGTCGCGGTCCTGGCCGTGGCCTCGCGCGCGGTCCGCAACATCGGCCTCGAGCCCTTCGCGGAGGAGCCGGCCTCGGCGCTCGACGTCGGCGCCGCAGAGGCGTCCGCTGCCGCAGGTGCCGCAGAGGCGTCCGCCAGCGCCTCGCCCGCCGCCTGATGTCGCTGCCCGACCGGATCCTCGGCTCGCCGCTGCTCCAGCCGCTCCGGACCCGGGACTACCGGCTGCTCGTGTTCGGGGCCGTCGTCTCGCTCCTCGGCGACGGCTTCTACTTCATCGCCCTCGCGTGGCAGGTCTACTCGATCTCGAACGTGCCGACCGCGTTGTCGATCGTGGGCGTTGCCGGCACGGTCCCGATGATCGCGCTCGT
>DASSHR010000236.1:0-2784 GCA_035692745.1 Candidatus Limnocylindrales bacterium
ACAGAGGATTTAAACAGGTGGCAAAGTTCTATGTACAACATCTATATACATGACACGGAAGCAACCACATAGTCCTATACCCACAATATGTCCACAGACCTCTAACAAAAGTATGCAAAGTCAAGTGACGGGACAGGGCACCCGTCATACCCAAAAGTGCAATCAGTACGAAGTAGTAAATAGAAAGTATACCAAAATATAGCTCCGGAGCAAGGGAGCTCTTCAGCTGAAACTGGAGTCCTACGATGGCGGTCTACGGTCCTGTACGTCAAGTCCTGCGGGCATGAAACGCAGCCCCCGTAAAACGGGGGTCAGTACCAAAAAGTACCGAGTATATAAAGCAGGAAACACATGTATACATAAATTTAGAATAGTAACTGATCTTAGATTTTGGGTGCACATATATAGTGTTCAGAGCGTTAGACTGAGTATGGACAAAAGATGTTATGTTCGTACATGTATCAATTCAGAGTTTAATCTATTTCCAAAGAGTCAAAGAAGATGTTCACAAAGCCTTTAATATACCAAATGAATATCAACGGACCGGAACGATGGCGACCTCCATACATGCGCCATACCACAGCATAACACCGGATAGTTCAAATCCCGACATCTCCATCACATAGTCAGAGGGTAGGATGGTGAGCCGGCGTCCCGGTGGTCACAGATCCTACAGCAAAGCAGAGCAAAGCAAAGGCCCAATCACAGCATACTCCGTCTAAGCGAAGCCGGTCCTTGGGCGAAACCGACTATGCCGTATCCATCCACCATCGGAAAATATACATATGAATATATCTATATATGTAATATATTACGCACGAACGAACCGGCCCGGGAACCGGTGAACAGAACTACAGAGGCACGAATAGAGTAGAGTAAGTATGTGTATGACATCATTTTTCACTGTGGTTTAGTACCTGTTGGTTTTGAAATTTATGGAATAACATATTTGTAACTAGATAGCCCTTCATTTGAATTTACAAAAATTTCTCATTTTAAGGTTAAGCCTTGAAACTTCACTTGGGGCATTTATTTCATTTTATCATTTTTTTTTCTCTTTTCTCCCTTCCTTTAAAATTACCGCAATGCTTTATGACTCGTATAACAAGAGGGTTGCGAGGTGGATTACAATTAGCACTTTATGGGAAGGTATGTAATTCAAGTTCATTCCATAGCCAAGTAGTTTGTTCATAAACACATTTTGTTTCCAAGAATTAATAATTAGATAGTTTAAATTTCTTTTGACATATATCTGTGAGTACATGGAAATGTACTTTTCTTGTAAAGCATTAAGGCTGCCCAAAAACATAAGTGGCGGGAATATAGAGTGCTTAGGCACCACTTAAGAACCTTTGAAAATGTCGTCGACAATATAATGCTTGTCAAGCTTTAGTTACAAGAATATCTCTTTTGAGTTGCCTATGTCATGCCAAGAATGCTTTACATACCTTACACCCTTTTCCAACTATCTTTCTATGCTCCGCAAGAGTAGCTCAAGTCCCGGGGTGCTCCACGTCTACAATAAAGTTAATAGTGCATAATTACTACTAAAGTTTTGTTAACAACATTTAAAGATCAAATAAATCTCCAAAATCCTATAAAAATTTCGCCAGCATTTCCCCTAGAAACTAAGCAACCCCGGGGTTCCAATGGACCCCTAAAACAGCCAACAACATCAACACAACAATACAACAACATCACTAACAACAATATGCTCACAAGAGACCAATGTAACTTCATAATAACCACAACCTGTCGAATTACTTTTTCTAGTCTTCCCAAACTGAAAACAGGGCCAGCACTGCCCCTTATATCACATTCAACATAATTCACTAGCACAATACACATGAAGAAGCCAACTATAGCATCCTAGCGTCAAACCGAATCCTAAAACGCCAACTTACACAACTTCACCTATATAGAGCCAATTGTAAAACTGCTTAACCAGCAGGTTAACCACAAACTTAAGACCTATTGAGACCACACAATACCTCAATACAACTTAAGAGTCCAATTAAGCCAACTATCGTCAACCCGACAACCAAAACGATAAAACGTATAACTTCACATTCTTAACTTCAATTGCAAAACTGTTTTTCCCCCATATTCTACATATATATAAGATCCTCTAAGACCCCTTGTAACCTCAAAAACACACCCACGACGGCCTAGAGTTCCAACGGCGCTTCTAGCGTCAAATTGTCCAATTTTTTGCTACAATGACCCAAACGAATCCAACATGTATAAAAACCAATTCTAACATTATTTATATGTTATATGGGCCATTTCTAAGCCATAAGAACACTCACCAAATCATTTAACACAATTAACAACAATATGGAATTTATAGGCTCCAAATCAAAATGTTGATTCGACTAAGGTAATTTGATTGATTCTAACCAAACTTTCTTGATTTATATACTCAATTAACATCAATAAACATGTTTCTAAACTCAAATTGATCCAAAGAGCTCAAATACAAAACATACCTTTTTGGAGCCTAAATTCCAATAACCTTCAATACCGCCTTTCCGCCCAATTTCTTTGCGAACTATTGTCCCCACGATGTTTGGGGGACCCAATATAACACACTAGAAGGCTTGAAATCAGAAGAAAGATCAAAAACTTTAATTTTTTCGTTTTGCTACAGTAACCCATTTTCTGGGTTACTATTCACAGAATGTGTTTTTGGCTTTCCTAGCCCTTTTTTCTTGGTTTCTTGGAGGATTTTGGATGGTGATTACGTTCTTGAACTCGTTTTGCATGTGTATGTAGAGGTATCAT
>DASSHR010000237.1:0-1967 GCA_035692745.1 Candidatus Limnocylindrales bacterium
GCGAAGCTGTCGGGCGCGAACCGCGCCAGGGCCACGACGACGCCGACGGTCACGGCGAGGTCACGCGCGCCCGTCTCCCCGACGACCGCTCGGGAATCCGATCGGGGGTCCCCTCGGGGGTCCGAGCGGGGGTCCGAGCGGGGCTCCGAGCGGCGCCCGGCACGGTGGTCTGCGCGGTGATCGGCGGTCACGGCCGGGATGGTACGGCCGGCAGCGGGCCGCGCGGCTTCGGCGTGGCGAGCCAGGCGAGGAGCTGGGCACGGGAGCGGGTGTTCAGCACATGCTCGCGCGTCACCCACGCCCGGCGGGCCTGCGAGATGCCCCACGCCAGGTGGTCGAACTCGGACGTCGTGTGGGCGTCCGAATCGATCGACAGGATGCAGCCGAGCTCCAGCGCGCGGCGTGCCCGCTCGACGGACAGGTCGAGGCGCGGCGGCGACCCGTTCATCTCCAGCACCGTGCCGGTTCGCGCCGCCGCTCGATAGACCGTGTCCCAGTCGAGGTCGAGGTCGTCACGCATGTCGATCTTGCGGCCCGATGGATGCGCGATGACGTCGACGTTCGGATTCTCGATGGCGTTGAGCGTGCGTTGGGTGAGCTCGGCACGCGACTGCCGCCGCGCGACATGGAGCGAGGCAACCACGATGTCGAAGGTCGAGAGCAACTCGTCGCCATAGTCAAGCGAGCCGTCCGGGTTGATCTCCAGCTCGCAACCGTGGAGCAGTCGGAAGCCCTCGCCAGAGGCTTCGGGTGGCGCCGTGCCGGCCGCCTCTTCGGCCTCGAAGCGGGCATTGAGCGCGCGGATCGCGGCGCGCTCCTGCAGCACGCGCTCCGGCGTGAGGCCGTTCGCGACGACGAGGCTCACGGAGTGGTCCGTGAGCACCTGGTACTCGTGGCCGCGGCGGCGCGCGAACTCGGCCATGACCTCCATCGGCTGCCGGCCGTCCGACCAGTCCGTGTGGGAGTGGAGGTCGCCACGGAGGTCCGCTTCCTCGATCAGGTCTGGGAGGCTGCCCGCGAGGGCCGCCTCGATCTCGCCGCGATCCTCGCGCAGCTCCGGCGCGATGTACGGCAGGTCGAGGAAGGCATAGGCCTCCTCCTCGGTGGCGAAGGTGCGCAGCTCGCCGCCCGCCGCAGGGTCCGTGATGATCTGGCCGTCCTCGCCGAGCCTGGCGAAGCCGTACTCGCTGAGGCTCCAGCCGCGGTCCCGGGCCATCTCGCGCAGCCGGACGTTGTGCTCCTTGCTGCCCGTGAAGTGGATGAGGTGCGTGCCCGCCTGTTCGGGGCGCATGACCATGAGGTCGATCTGCGGCCCGCGGCCGCCGAGCCGCACGGCCGCCTTGTGGCCGCCCTGGCCGATGATCCGCTCGACCGACGGCAGCTGCGCGAAGGTCTCAATGACGCCCTCGGGGTCGTCGGTCTCGGCCAGCAGGTCGAGGTCGCCGATCGTCTCGCGCCGCCGGCGGTATGAGCCTGCCGGGGTGATGCTCCCGACACCGAGCGCGGGCGTCAGCAGCCGGATCAGCTCATCGACGATCACCTTCGCCTGGCCGAGCAGCATCCGGCGATCGCGTCGATCCAGTTTCGCGATGCCGTCCAGGATGAGCAGCTCCGTCTTGGCGCTGAGGCCACGGAGCGTGCGGATTCGGTGCGTCTCTGCCGCGACCTTGAGCTCGTCGACGGTCTTGACGCCCAGCTCCTGGTAGATCAGGCGGACGGTCTTGGGTCCGACACCGGGGAGCCGAAGCATCTCGAGGAGCGTGGTCGGGAACTCCGCGAGCAGCTTCTCGCGGTACTCGGAGCGGCCGGTCTGCGCGAGCTCGACCAGGATCGCCGCCATCGACTTGCCGACGCCCGGGATGTCCGGCGGGTCGCCTTCGCGGTAGTCCCGAGCGACCTCGGTCGGGTGCCTGCCGATCGCGTCGGCGGCACGGTGATACGCGGTGGTCTTGAAGCTGAGCTCGCCC
>DASSHR010000238.1:0-6832 GCA_035692745.1 Candidatus Limnocylindrales bacterium
GTTCCCGAGGTCATGGATTCGCTAGGCTCTGAGCGATGAACTGCCCGACCTGCGGGACCTTCAACGAGCCCGGGCGCAAGTTCTGTGGCGAGTGCGGGACGCGGCTCGCGGCGGTCTGTCCCAGCTGCGGCACGCCGAACAGCGCCGGCACGAAGTTCTGCGGCGAATGCGGCACACCGATGGCCGACGCCGCAACCCCGGCCGGCGCGGGTACGGGTGCGGGTGCCGGTGTGGGTCCGGCTGGAGCGGGCCTGCCGTCCGCGGCGCGCGGTGGCGTTCCGGTTGCGGAGCGCCGGCTCGTCAGCATCCTCTTCGCCGACCTCGTCGGCTTCACGACGCTCTCCGAGGGCCGCGATCCCGAGGAGGTGCGCGAGCTCCTGAGCCGCTACTTCGACGCGGCGCGCGAGCAGATCACGCGCTACGGCGGCACGGTCGAGAAGTTCATCGGCGACGCCGTGATGGCGGTCTGGGGCGCTCCAACGGCGCACGAGGACGATGCAGAGCGCGCGGTCCGCGCCGCGCTCGAGGTCGTGGACGCGGTTCGATCCCTCGCGCCGGGTTTGGAGGCGCGCGCCGGCGTGCTCACGGGCGAGGCCGCGGTCACCGTCGGCGCCACGAACCAGGGCATGGTCGCGGGTGACCTCGTGAACACCGCGTCGCGACTCCAGTCCGTCGCGCCGGCGGGAGTCGTGCTGGTCGGCGAGTCGACGAAGCGCGCCACGGAGAACTCCATCGCGTACGAGCCCGCGGGCGACCACGTCGTCAAGGGCAAGACGGCGCCGGTCACTGCGTTCCGGGCGATGCGCGTCGTCGCCGAGCGCGGCGGGCGCGGCCGCGGCGACCGCCTCGAGGCCCCGTTCGTGGGCCGCGAGACGGAGCTCCGCCTGCTCAAGGACCTGTCGCACACGACCGCGCGCGAGAAGCGGATCCGCCTCGTGTCGATCACCGGCCAGGGCGGCATCGGCAAGAGCCGCCTCGCCTGGGAGCTCAAGAAGTACCTCGATGGGGTTGCGGAGACGGTGTTCTGGCACGAGGGCCGCTCGCCGGCCTACGGCGAGGGCATCACGTTCTGGGCGCTCGGCGAGATGATCCGCGCACGGGCCGACATCTCCGAGCTCGACGACCCGGCATCGACGCGGGCGAAGCTCGGCGCGTCGGTGGCGCGCTATGTCAGCGACCCGGCCGACCGGGAGCGCGTGGAGCGCGCGCTCGCCACGCTGCTCGGCGTCGGCGATGCCTCGAATGCCGGCAGCGGGGCCGGCGAGCTGTACTCGGCGTGGCGCCTGTTCTTCGAGCGGATGGCCGAGCAGCAGATGGTGGTCCTGCTGTTCGAGGACCTCCACTGGGCAGATCCGGGCCTGCTCGACTTCATCGACCACATGCTCGAGTGGAGCCGCGGCCTCCCGATCCTGATCGTGACGCTGGCCCGCCCGGAGCTCCTCGAGCGCCGACCGGACTGGGGCGCCGGACGCCGCAACTTCCTGGCCCTGGACCTGGAGCCGCTCGACGACACCTCGATGCGCCAGCTGCTCGCCGGGTTCGTCCCCGGGCTGCCGGAGGCGGCCATCCGGTCGATCGTCGCCCGGGCCGAGGGCATCCCGCTCTACGCCGTCGAGACGATCCGGATGCTCGTCGCCGACGGGCGCCTCGAGCCTCGCGAGGACGGTGGCTACGAGCCCGTTGGCGAGCTGGGCGAGCTCGCGGTTCCGGACACGCTCCACGCCCTGATCGCGGCTCGCCTCGACGGCCTCGATCCCGCCGAGCGATCGCTGATCCAGGACGCGGCCGTCCTCGGCCAGAGCTTCACGCCCGCGGGCCTCGCTGCGGTGAGCGGCCTGGAGCCAGCCGTGCTGGCCGCCCGGTTGCGCGTCCTGGTCCGGTCCGACCTGATCCTCGAGGAGCTCGACCCCCGTTCGCCGGAGCGCGGCCAGTACCACTTCGTCCAGGCACTCATCCGCGAGGTGGCGTACTCCACGCTGTCGCTCAAGGACCGCCGGACGCGCCACCTCGCCGCCGCCCGGTTCTTCGAATCGATCGGTGATGACGAGCTCGCCGGCGCCCTCGCCGCGCATTACGTGGCCGCCTACCGCGCGACCCCGGCCGGTGACGAGGCGAAAGCCCTCGCGACGCAGGCGCGCATCGCGCTCCGGGCCGCCGCGGATCGGGCCCTCGCTCTGGGCAGCCCGAGGCAGGCGGTGACGTTCCTGGCCCAGGCCCTCGAGGTCGAGCAGGACGACGCAGATCGCGCGGTGATCCTCGAGCGGACGATCCGGTGCGCGATCGATGCGGCCCTCTACGCGCCGGCGCTCGACCTCGCCCCGGAGCTGCGCGAGATCCGCGAGCGGATGGGCGATCGATCCGGCCTTGCGTTGGCGATCATGCTCCAGGGCGAAGCCTATGACCAGGGCCGCGAACGCGAGAAGGCGGTCCAGCTCGGCCGCGAGACGGTCGGGCAGTTCGAGGACATGGAGGACGATCCGAACGTCCTTCGCCTCTACGCCGGCTATGCGGGGTCGTTGCTGTTCACCCGCCACTACGCCGAATCAGCGGTTCTTGCGGATCGCACGCTCGCCCTCGCGGAGCGGCTCGGCGACGGCGAAGTCGCCACGCGCCTGCTCCGGATGAAGGGCATGCTCGCGCAGTTCCAGGGCCGCATCTGGGAGGCGATCGCGCTCGTCCAGGGTGCGCGCCGGCTGGCCGAGCAGCTCGGCCTCCAGAACGAGGTCGACCTCACCGACTCCACGCTCACGAACGTGCTCGCGCTCGACGACCCGCGCGGGTCGGTCGAGGTCGGCCGGCGGATCATCGACCAGGCGCGGCGCACCGGGCACCGGAACCGCGAGAGCCTCAACCTCGGCAACACCGCCGAAGACATGCGCCGGACCGGCGAGTGGGACTGGGTGATGCGCGAGCTCGACGGCGCGATCCGCGACGAGGATCGCAACGTCACCGATCTCTACCTCGAGCATGTCCGGGCCTCGTTCCTGATCCTGCGCGGTCTGCTGACGCCGGAGGACCTCGCCGACCTCAGCACCCGGACGGAGACGCTCGGCGACCCGGACATGGCAGCGTCCATGCACGACCTCGGCGGGCTCCTCGCCTTCGTCGACGGCCGATTCATCGACGCCGCGCACGAGTTCATCGTGTTCGCGGACGGCAGCGACCTGAATGCCCCGTATGCGCTCCCGCGCGCCGGCCTCGCGGCCGTCCTGGGCAGCGATGTCGCCCTGGCCCGGCAGGTCCTCGAGCGCATCGGTGCACTGGGCACGCGCGGCCGCGCGATCGAAACCGACATCTCACTGGTCCGCGCGGGGATCATGGCGCTGGAGGGCGACCACGACACAGCGATGGCGGGCTACCGGATCGCGTGGTCGCGCTACGGCGACCTCGGGCTGCCGTACGACCAGGGGCTCGTCGCGCTCGTCGCGGCCGCCACCGTCGGGTCCGCGGATCCGGAGGTCGCGGGCTGGCTCGGCGAGGCGCGCGCGATCTTCGAACGGCTCAAGGCGACGCCGCTCCTCGCCATGGTCGATGCGCAGGCGGCCAGCGTGTGGTCCGGTCGTTCCGGGGCCACCTCGGGTGCGCGCGCCGCTGCATCGCCCGAAGCCGACGTCGCGGCCGAAGCCGAGCGCGCCAACTAGCGCCGCACCCCGCGCGCCCCGACGGGGCCCGCACCCGCGGCCCGTCGTTCGCGCTGCGGGGGGCCCGGCCAGGAGCCGTATCGGCCCCGATGCCAACCCCATTGGCATTTCCCGGGGAATGCGGCTCGGAAGCCGCCCAACGCGACGTTCCGGGGCGATGTCCACGTTCAGGTCGAGTGTGGATTCGCGCCTCTTCATGCCGTATCCGGGCGCTATGGGTCCGCCAACCCCCAGATTGCCAATCCCATTGGCATTGCCGAGCCGAAGGCCCTGGCTGCACCCGCGCGATGAACGCCGTGCCGGCAAGCATGCCGGTGATGGCTATTCGGAGATGCCCGCCAGGATCGATGCGAGCTCGGCGGCGTCGGCCGCGACCTTGAACGGGCGATCTGCAGACGGCAGCGCCTCGAGGCCCGCGGCCGTCGTGACGCCGGTCAGCATGAGGATCGTCCGGGCGCCCACCGCATTGGCCGCCGCGAGATCCGTGACGAGCCCGTCGCCGATCATGATCGCGGTCGTCGGGTCGCGGCCCACCGTGCGCGCGGCTTCCTCGAGGAGCAGCGGCTGGGGCTTGCCGATGGTCACCGGCGCAATCCCGGACGCCACCTCGATCGCCGAGACGATGCTCCCCGCGCCCGGCCGGATCCAGCGCTCCGTCGGATACACGGGGTCGCGGTTCGTGGCGATGAAGCGCGCGCCGGCACGGACGCAATCTGCGGCCGCGGCCAACCGCAGGTACGTGAACTGTGGGTCGACGCCCGCGACGACGGCCTGCGGCGACCCGGCCGCGCCGACGCCATCGATGCCCTCCTTGGCCATCCGCTCGGCGGCGAACCCGGCGTTCACGACCTCGATCCCGACGTCGCGCAGCTCGCGGTCGAGCCCGCTCGCGCCCACCGCGAGCACGCGGCGCACGTCCGGGTGACGCTCCTGCAGGTACAGGGCGGTCGCGCGTGGCGCGCTCACGATCCGATCGGGCGCCACCGGCGCACCGAGCTCCGACAGGCGGGTGACGTAATCGGCCCGGTAGTGCATCGAGTTGTTCGTGACGTACACGACGTCATCGCCGGCATCGGCCCGGGCACGGAGCACCGCCGCGACGCCCGGCACCGGATCCGTGCCGCGGTACACGACGCCATCGAGATCGACGAGCAGGAGCAGGGGCATCGGTCAGGATGCTAGCCGCGCGACAGCCCGCGGGCGGTTTCGCGACCCGCGCTAGCATCGCCCGATGACCGAAGGAACCTCGCCAACCATCTGGATCGACGTCGCCGGCGGCCGCCTGGCCGCCCAGGACCAGGGGCCGCGCGACGGCTCCACCATCCTGCTCGTGCACTCGGCGATCGTGAATCGCCGTTCCTGGGACCCGGTCGTGCCGCTCCTCACGAAGGCGGGCTACCGCGTGATCCGCTACGACATGCGCGGCTTCGGCGATTCGACGACCGAGAAGGTCGAGTTCGTCGCCCACCAGGACCTGCTTGCGGTGCTCGACTTCTTCGACGTCGGCCACGCCGCCGTTGGCGGCAACTCGATGGGCGCCCACTTCGCCATCGACGCGGTGCTCGCCGCGCCGGACCGCTTCACGGCCCTCATGTGGGTCGGCGGCGGCATCAACGGCTTCGACCGCGACGCCCTGCCCGGCGAGGACGAGCTGTTCGAGGCCGAGGGCGCCGCCGAGGAGGCCGGCGACTGGGATCTCGCGGCCGAGCTCGACACGCGGATCTGGGTCGATGGCTGGAAGGACGGCGTCAACCAGCCCGCGACGCGAGTCGACCCCGAGGTCCGCGCCGCGATCAAGGCGTGGGACCGCGAGCTGCTCGAGCCCGGGCGCGAGTACGGCGATCGGATCAAAGCCGCGCCGGCGATCGATCGGCTGGGCGAGATCGAGGTCCCGACGCTCGTCGCGATCGGCGGCCTCGATACCAGCGGGACCCGCGCGGCCGCGGAGGTCCTGGCCGAGACGGTCGAGGGGGCTCGGCTCGTCCACTTCCCGAATGCCGCGCACATCATCGGCATGGAGGCGCCCGACGAGCTGGCGGCCACGATGCTGGACTTCCTCGCCTCGCTCCAGCGCCGGGCCTAGGGCGCCGGGGCCGTGGCGCTCACGCGCGTCCTGGTCGACGGTCGGAACGTCCAGCGCGCGCTCGAGCGCGGCTCCGCGCCGGGCTCGCTCCCGACAGCGGCGCTCGTCGGCCGCCTGCGCGCCGCGTTCCAGCCCCCGATCGAGGTCGAGCTGATCCTCGACGGCCACCCCGGCCCGACCCCGACGGGCCGGCTCATGTCCGGCTTCTCGGTCGTGTTCAGCCGCCATCTCTCGGCGGACGCCGTGATCGCCGAGCGGGTCGTCGATGCGTTCAAGTGGCTCGGGCCGGTGGAGATCGATTCGGTGCTCGTCATCTCCGACGATCGCGAGGTCGCGGCGCACGCGCGCCGGCACGGGACCCGCGTACAGGGCACGGCGTGGCTCGCCGCGCACATCGATGCCGCGGCCGCGGCGCCTGCCGGTCGGGGCACGTCAATCGGCCAGGGTCGACCACCGCGGACGCCAGGCGCCGCGGGCGCTCCGCGAACCCCGCGAACCTCGCGAACCTCGCGAGCCGCGAAGCGCTAGTCGCCGCGGCGCTCAGTCGCCGTCCCCGAACTCGAGGCTGTCGAGGATCGGTCGCACCTGTTCCACCAACGTGTCCAGCTGTCGCGTGTCGCTCTCGATCGCGACGATGAACGGCGCGCCGTCACGCGTCGACCACAGGAACCGCGCCGTCCGGCCCGACACGAGTGACGACTGGTGCTCGGTCACCGGATACCAGAACAGTGGCAACGAGTGCTCCGTCGTCACATCGAACACGAGCGCTGCTGCGTCGCCGATCGTCGTGCCCGGCCGCACGCTCACGATCGGGTGCGTGTCGTTCATCACGAGCGCCTGGAGGCGCCGTTGCACCTCGGTGGGATCCGTGACCGGATGGAACGTTTTCGGCGTGGACGATTCGAACCGGAGGGCGCCGGTGATGAGCTCGAGGACGCTCGGATTGCTCTCGACGCCCGATTCGAGGGAGATCACGTCCGTCTCGTTCGCCCGGACGATCCAGTCGCCGTCGAGCGTGAACGAGATGCCATCGCCGAACCCGAGCGACGAGTGCTCGCCCGCCGAGAGCCGGCAGGTATGTCCGGTGCCGCCGGGGCACAGCTCGGAG
>DASSHR010000239.1:0-1635 GCA_035692745.1 Candidatus Limnocylindrales bacterium
CAGGATGATGACCACCACGAGGAACTCCGTGCCGCAGCGCGGATGCGCCGTCGGGTACTTGCGGACGTTCGTGGTGGTGAGCGGATCGCCGGCCTCGAGGGCGTGGATCGTCATGTGCTCGGCGCCGTGGTACTCGAACACCCGCTTGATGTCCGGCATGCGGGCGATCACGGCGAGGTAGCCGAGGAAGATCCCGACCCGCACGACGCCCTCGACGACGTGCTGGACCCAGTCCTGTTGCACGCTTGCCGTGGTCAGCGTCGCGACGAACAGGGGCAGCAGGAAGAACACGCCGACCCCGAGGATGAGCGTGATGCCGAGCATCAGGGCGACGGAGCCGCGCCCGAGCTCGATGCCGTCCGCGCTGGCCTGGATGTTGGCGCTACGGATCAGCCAGCGCGTGCCGACGATCAAGGTCTCGTACAGCACCACGAGGCCGCGCACGAACGGCGCCTTCGACAGGCGCGAGCCGTGGATGCCCGCCGTCAGCGATTCCGACGCCCAGACGATGTGGCCGTCGGGATGGCGGAAGGCGACCGCGATCGCATCGCGACCACGCATGAGGACGCCCTCGATGAGCGCCTGACCGCCGTAGCTGAACCGTGCCATGACCGGGGAAGTCTACCGGCCCGGTTCCGGGCCGCGGCCGGGCCGATCGTCCTGGGACGGCGGCCGGGCTTCGGACCTAGGCCCGGACCTGTCGCTCCAGGCGCTTCTGGAACCGCTCGACCTGGCCGGCCGTGTCGATGATGTTCTGCGTGCCCGTGTAGAACGGGTGGCAGTTGCCGCAGACGTCGACGCGCAGCTCCTGGCGGGTGGACCCGACGGTCCACTCTCGGCCGCAGGACCCGCAGTGGACCTTGGCCTCGAAGTACTTGGGATGGATGTCGGCCTTCATGCCTGGGCTGCCTCGGTCTCCGCCGGGATGACCCGGACGCGCTTCTTGTCCTTCTTCGCGAACTCGACCTTGACCTTGCCGGCCGTCGTCGCGAAGAGCGTGTAATCGCCGCCGAGGTCCGTGCCCGGGCCGGCGAGGAAGGTCATGCCGCGCTGGCGAACGATGATCGAGCCCGCCGTGACGGTCTGGCCGTCACCGGCCTTGATCCCGAGCCGCTGGCCGGCGCTGTCGCGGCCGTTCTTGACGCTGCCGCCGGCCTTCTTGTGTGCCATCGGTGGTTACTCGCTCTTCTTGCTGGACTTGGGCGCCGACTTGGCCCCCTTGTCGGTGGTATCGGCCTTCGTGGCCTTGGCCGTCGTGGTCTTCGTCGTCGCTGTCTTCGTCGCGGCCTTCGCGGCAGGCTTCGTCGCCGGCTTCGCGGCCGGCTTCACTGCCGCCTTTGCGTCGCCCTTGGCCTTCGCCGGAGTCTTCTCCGCCTTCTCGGCCTTCGCCGGCTTCGCATCAGCGGCGAGCTTCGCGGCGAGCGCGGCGTCCTGCGCCGCCTGCTTGCGCGCGGCCTCCTGCAGCCGCTGGCGCTCCGTCTGCTTCTGCTTCTCGGCCTCGGCGTACTCGGTCGCGGCGCTCTTGCCGTCGAGCACGATGTCGCTGATCCGGACGACGCTCAGCTCCTGGCGATGGCCCTTCTTCACGCGCCGGCGCGCCTTCGGCCGGTACTTGAAGCTGATGACCTTCTCGCC
>DASSHR010000240.1:0-6425 GCA_035692745.1 Candidatus Limnocylindrales bacterium
TCGTGCTGCCCTAGACGCAGATCTTCGGGTGCGCCGCGGGGTGCGCCGACTTCGGATCGGTCTTCTCGGCGGACAGGAAGTCGGCGACGACCTGGAGCTTGGGCACGTGGCCGTGCGGGCCCTCCGAGGTCTGCATCCAGAGGCGCTCCGTGGTTGCGTTCACCGCGTCGTCGATGCTGGTCGTGTGCCGCCGGACCTCCACGATCGTGTACAGGAAGAGCCAGTTGTCGCTCGTGTAGATCTCGACCGTCATGCCCTTCATGCTGTCGCCGTTGTCACCCGCCTCGGAACGGGTGAGCAGCGGCAGGAACATCCCGGCCCGGGCGTGGGCGTAGATGTACGTGGCGCGGCCCTGGCCCGGCTGGCCCAGGAGCGGCTGGTACAGCGCCACGTCGCACAGCGGGAAGAGCCCGTAGTTGTCGGTCTGGAGCATGATCGGGAGGTCGATCCCCAGCCGCCGGATGACGATCCGCGTGGCGACCCGGTCGGGCGGGAAGCTCGGCGAGACGTCGCCGCTGCCGTCGGGCAGGACCACGCCGCCGGCGAGCGTGGGCAGCGGGTCGTACGAGGCCAGGGCCGCGACGCTGGGTGCCGGCTCGACCGCCGTCGTGTACGACATGAGCCCGCCGGCGAGCAGCGCGAGGCCCGTGGCGGTGAGCAGGGCGGGGAGCAACCTGAACCGCAGACCGATGCCGCGCGTTTCCACGGCGGGCACGGTAGCAGGAGGGCCCGGTGCGCTTGGTCGACGCACCCAGCCGGCTTTCGCGCGGTTGCGTTGCAGCGGACGGGCGTGGAGGCGCGGGGCGCGAGGCGTGGGTGCTACCCGCCGATGGCGCGAGCCGCCTGCCCGACGATGTCGAGGAACGGCCCGGGGACGAGGCCCAGTGCGACGGTGAGGACGCTCGCCACCGCGAGGCCGCCCCACATGAGCGCGCCGTGGCCGAGGGGCGCCTCCTCGGAGCGCGGCTCGCGCATGAACATGTACACGACGACGCGGAGGTAGTAGAACGCGGCGGCCGCGGCATTGAGCACGGCGACGACGGCCAGGATGCCCAGCGACGTCCAGCCGGCTTCGCTCGCCTGGACGGCGGCGAGGATCACGTACGCCTTGCCGAAGAACCCGGCCGTCGGTGGGATGCCCGTGAGCGACAGCAGGAACAGGGTCATGAGGATCGCCAGCCACGGCTCGCGCCGGACGAGGCCGGCGAACGTTTCGAGGCCGGACGTGACCCCCGAGCGGCGCTGGATCGCGGCCACCACGGCGAACGCCCCGAGGTTCATCACCGAGTACGCGGCGCCGTAGTAGAGCAGGCCCTGCAGGCCCTCGATGCGGCCCGCGGCGAACGCGGCCAGGCCGACGAGCATGTACCCGGTGTGGGCGATCGAGGAGTACGCGAGCATCCGCTTGACGTTGTTCTGCGTCAGCGCGACAAGGTTGCCGAGGGTCATGGTCAGGATCGCGAGGATCACCACGACCTGCAGCCAGTCGGCGCGGAGTGGCCCCAGCGCATCGACGAAGAGCCGGAGGATCAGCGCAAAGGCACCGACCTTCGGGCCGACCGAGAGGTACCCGGTCACCGGCGTCGGCGAGCCCTGGTACGCGTCCGGCGTCCAGTAGTGGAACGGCACCGCGGCGATCTTGAACGCGACACCCGTGGTCAGGAAGCCGAGGCCCATCACGAGGGCGGGCGAGACCGCGGCACCGCCAGACACGATCGCCTGCAGCGCAGCGCTCACCCCGGCGATGCTCGTCGTGCCCGTGGCGCCCCACGTGAACGCCAGGCCGAACAGGAAGATCGCGGAGCTGAACGAGCCAAGGAGGAAGTACTTGATCGCGCCCTCGGTCGAGTAGCCGTCGGTCTTGTGGTAGCCCGCGAGCATGTAGCCGGGCAGGACCATGAGCTCGAGGGCGACGAACAGGACCAGCAGGTCCGCCGAGGCGGAGATGAGCATCGCGCCGGTCATCGCGAACAGCAGGACCATCGAGAACTCGGCCATCGGCAGGCCGCGCGCCTCGAGGTAGTCCGGCGCGAACACGATCGTGAGCGCGACGATGCCGATGAAGATGATGTCCAGGAACGTCGTCAGGCCGTCGACGACGTACGCGCCACCGAAGGCGGTGACGCGCAGGCTGTCCGGGTCCCCGCCGCCCGACGTCAGCCCGAGGCTCTTGATGATCCGCCCCATCTCGTCGTGGCTGCCGACGTACAGCGTGAGCCCCGCGACGATCGCAAGTCCCACGAGCGACACCACGATCACGGGCGCCCGCTTCCCGGGCGCGACGAGGTCGACGACGAGGACCGCCAGCGCGACGAGCACCGCCGCGATGAACGGGCTGACGACGATGACGTCGTTCGGGATCACGCGGCGCCCTCCACGGGCTGCGCGCCGGCGTCGTCAGGCGCGGCCTGGCCGGGGCGGATCGCGACCAGGCGGACGACCACGACGGCCACGACGGCGCCCAGGGCCACCGCGGGCACGATCGGGTCGAGGGCAATGGGCGCGGCGCCGGAAACCGCGTCGAGTGCGGTGGCACCCGCGCCTTCGATGGTCTTGAGGACGATGCCCGGGAACAGGCCGAACACCACCGCCAGGGCGCCGAGCGGCGCGAGCGTCAGGATCTCGGTCGGGGTCATGTCCGTGAGATGGTGCTTGAGCCCGAGCAGGAAGGCCGAGGGCTCGCCGAGCACGACGCGCTGGTACATCCACAGCAGGTACACGGCGCCCAGGACCATCACGATCGCGGCGATCGCGGCCGCCCACGGATTGAACACGAACGTGCCCACGAGTGTCAGGAACTCGCCCACGAACCCGCTCAGGGCGGGCAGGCCGGCGGACGCGAACACGAAGAATCCGAACGTCGCCGCCCAGACCGGCGTGATGCCCGCGAGGCCGCCCATCTTGGCGATCGTCCGGTCGTGCGTGCGCTCGTAGATCACGCCCACGAGCAGGAACAGGGCGCCGGTGATGACGCCGTGGTTGACCATCTGCAGGATCGCCCCGTCCATGCCCTGCTGCTGGAACACGAAGATCCCGAGCGTGACGAAGCCCATGTGGCTGACCGACGAGTAGGCGACGAGCTTCTTGAGGTCCGGCTGGACCATCGCCACGATCGCGCCGTAGATGATCGCGATCAGGCTCAGGACGATGATCACCGGCGCGTAGGTCTGCGCCGCGTCCGGGTAGAGCTGCAGGCAGTACCGGATGAAGCCGTAGCCGCCGAGCTTCAGCAGGACGCCGGCGAGGATCACCGAGCCCGCGGTCGGCGCCTCCACGTGCGCGTCGGGCAGCCACGTGTGGAACGGGAACATCGGGACCTTGATCGCGAAGGCGAGGAAGAACGCGGCAAAGCTAAGCAGCTGCAAGCCGTCGGCGAAGCCGGTCGTGCCGGCGAAGGCCTTGAGCTGGACGAAGTCGAACGCGCCGGCCCACTGGCCGTCGTGCGCGCCCTGGTAGGCGAACGCGGTGGCGAGGATGGCCACGAGCATCAGCAGCGAGCCGACGAGCGTGTAGAGGACGAACTTGATCGTCGCGTAGATGCGGTTCTTGCCGCCCCAGATGCCGATGATCAGGTACATCGGCACGAGCACGACTTCCCAGAAGATGTAGAAGAGGAAGGTGTCGAGGGCAAGGAATACGCCCGTCATCCCGACCTCGAGGATCAGGAACGAGATCATGTATTCCTTGACCCGCGTCTGGATCGGGGCGAAGCTCGCCAGGATGCTGATCCAGGTCAGCGTCGTGGTCAGGACGACGAGCGCGACCGACAGCCCGTCCGCACCGAGCTTGTACTCGATGCCGAAGGCGCCGATCCACGGCTGCTCGACGACCATCTGGAAGCCCGGCGCGCCGGCATTGAACTGGCCGGCCATGACGAGCGACACGACCCACGTGATGAGTGCCGTCCCGAGCGCGAGGATGCGCGCCCAGCGGACCGGCGAGAAGCCGATCACGACCGCGCCAACCAGCGGCAGGAAGGTGACGAGGGTCAGGATCCAGTCGTTCATCGGTCAGCGACCCAGGATCAGGAAGTACGAGCCGGCCATGGCGATCAGCCCGAGCGCGATGCCCAGCGCGTAGTTCTGGACGCGGCCCGTCTGGACGCGGGCGAGCCCGCCGCCGCTGCGTCGGGTGAGCGCGCCGATGCCGTTGACGATGCCGTCCACGACGTTCCGATCGAACCAGGCGAGGGCGTCGGCGAACCGGCGGCCGATGACGACGAACACGAGGTTGTTGATGTCGTCGAACCACCACTTGTTCGCCGATGCGCGGTACAGGAAGTGGAGGCGGTTGCTGATCGCGGTGACGCGCGCGGGTCGGCCGCGCGCCTTGAGCGGCCCGATCTCGACGCCGAACAGCCACCACGCCACGGCCACGCCGATGACGGCAACTGCGACGCTGGCGCCGATCAGCGCGCCATCGATGCCGAACAGCGAGAACTCCGCCTCGTGGCGGCCCAGCAGCTCCTGGCCGTGCTCGAAGATCGGTGCGAGATAGGTCGTCAGGAGGCCCTTGCCATCGGTGATCCCGAAGAGCGGCCCGAGCGGCGGACCCGGGAACGTGAGCACGATGCCGAGGATCGCGGACGGGATCGCGAGCAGCCACAGGGGGATGGTCATGGTGGGCGGCGATTCGTGGATCTTGGGCTCGACGCCCTTGTCGACGCGGCTCTCGCCCCAGAAGGTGAGCCCGATGAGCCGGAACATGTAGAACGCCGTCATCACGGCGACCACGATCCCGATCGCCCACACCCACTGGAACCCGAGCTTGAAGCTCTCGCCCAGGATCTCGTCCTTGCTGAAGAAGCCGGCGAGCGGCGGGATGCCGGAGATCGCGACCGCGCCGATGAGCATCGTCCAGTAGGTCTGCGGGATCTTCTTGCGCAGGCCGCCCATCCTGCGCATGTCCTGCTCCTCGTGCACGGCGTGGATCACGGATCCCGAGCCGAGGAACAGCAGGCCCTTGAAGAAGCCGTGGCTCATGAGGTGGAAGATGGCAGCGCCCCACGCGCCCACGCCGAGCGCGGCGAACATGTAGCCGAGCTGGCTGAGCGTCGAATAGGCCAGCACCCGTTTGATGTCCGTCTGGGTCATCGCGATCGAGGCGGCCAGGATCGCGGTGAAGATGCCGATCGCGGCGACGACGACCATCGATTCCGGCGCGCTGGCGAAGATCGGGTTGGCGCGGGCGACGAGGTAGACGCCGGCGTTGACCATCGTCGCGGCGTGGATCAGCGCGGAGACGGGCGTCGGGCCCTCCATCGCGTCCGGCAGCCAGACGTGCAGCGGGAACTGGGCTGACTTGCCGACGGCGCCCGCGAACAGCAGGAGCGCCACGACCCAGATCGGGATGATGGGGTTCGTTGCCAGGCTCGCGGTTGCCGGCACGACGAGGTGCTCGATCGAGTCCCGGATGTTCAGCGTCCCCGTATCGACGAAGATCGCCATGATCCCGAGCGCGAACCCGATGTCGCCGACGCGGTTCGTGAGGAAGGCCTTCTTGCTCGCCTCGGCGGCGCTGCGCTTGCGGTACCAGAAGCCGATCAGCAGGTAGCTCGACAGGCCCACGAGCTCCCACGCCAGGAACAGCACGAGCCAGCTGTCCGCGAGCACCAGGATGAGCATCGAGACCATGAACAGGTTCAGGTAGGCGAAGAACCGCCAGCGACCCGGGTCGTGCGCCATGTACCCGATCGAATACACGTGGACGAGCATGCCGATGGTCGTCACCACGACCAGCAGCACCGCCGTGAGGTTGTCGACGAGGAAGCCGAAGTCGACCTGGAACGAGCCGGCCGGGATCCACTGCCAGAGCGTGACCTGCAGTGCGCCATCCTCGCCCTCGACGCCGTGGAACGTGGCGATGACGTACATCGCGGCGAGCCACGAGCCGACGACCGCCGCGACGGGGATCCAGAACGCGTTCGGTCCGAGGCGCCGGCCGACCATCGCGGTCGTGAGGAACCCGGCGAGGGGCAGGGCGACGATGAGGACGACGAGCGTCTGCTCGAGGGTCATCGGCGCATCGCGTCGTACTCGTCGACGAGCGGCGTCTTCCGGTTGCGGAAGATCGCGATGACGATCGCGAGGCCGACCGTGGCCTCGGCCGCCGCCACCGCGATGACCATGAGCGCGATCGCCGCCCCGTCGCCTCGGAGGTCGGGGATGAACGCGCCGAACGCGACGATGGCGAGGTTGACCGCGTTCAGCATCAGCTCGATCGACATGAGCATCGAGATGGCATTGCGGCGGGCGAGGAACCCGAACGAGCCGATCGCGAACAGTAGCCCGGACAGCGTGAGGTACGTGTTGAGCTGCTCGGCGATGCCCATCAGTCCGCCCGCTCCTTCTTCGCCAGGAAGACGCCACCGATCACGGCGGCGAGGAGCAGCACGCTGACGGACTCGAACACGAGGACGTAGTTCT
>DASSHR010000241.1:0-6843 GCA_035692745.1 Candidatus Limnocylindrales bacterium
TGATGCGGTCGGTCGCGATCGCGACGAGCCCGGTTCGTTCGCCCATGCCGGCCAGGTGCCCGTGGAGCAGCGTCTCGACGTCGCGGAAGGCGGCCGGCAGGTGCGTGCCTTCCTCGATCTTCAACGTGAGCTCGCGGCCCGCGACGCGATCGACGCCACTGGCGATGACCACGATCCGATCGCACGCGGCCAGCTCCGCCGCGACCTGCTCAGTCGCCGCAATGGCGTCAGGTGCGAGGCCCGCTGCCAGGATCGTCCGGACGCTCTCGTTGTTCACCGGATCCACGGACACGTCCGCCCGCATGCCGAGCAGGGCGCTGGCGACGGCCATGCCGGCCACGATCGGCGAGAGATAGCCAACCGTGTGGCACCAGCTCCGATCCAGCTCGCCGGTCGCCAGGACGACGTCGAACGCCCTGGCCCACGGCGAGCGATCGCTCGCGGTGATCAATGCGCTGGCGGCGCCGCTGAGGCGGGCTCGATTCAGGGCCCACATCGTCGCCCAGGTGGTGCCCTCATGGCTGACGCCGATCACCAACGATCGGTGCGCCGCGAAGGCCAGGTCCTCGAGCGCCTCGAACGCCTGGACTGCGGTTGGCCGCATCGATTCCCCCGCGCCCGTCCAACTGCCGAGCACCCCGAGCGCCTCGGACAGGATCTCCGCGACGCCCTGGGCACCGTGCTCGCTGGTGCCGCAGCCGACGGTCAGGATCGGCCGGCCCGCGGCCGCGTACTCACGAACGAGCTTCGCGAGCCGGGCGGCGCTGCCGTCAGCCGCCAATCGATCGAGGATGCGGACGGCAAGCGCGGGCTCGGCCTCGATCATCTCGGTCATGTGCCATGGCGGCCCGTCGCGACGCGAGGGCATATCCGTCTCGGCCCACGGATCGGGCGGGCCGGGGAGGGGAGCGTCGGGATCGAGGCGTCGGTCGTCCATGGGCTCGATTGTCGCCGGTCGGGGCGACCGGCGCGGGCCTGGGCTCAGGTCGCCGCGTCTGCTCTGGGGGCCGGTGCCGGGCCGATCCGTCCGAAGCGGCGCAGCGGCGCATACCGGAACAGCACGCGACCCATCAGCCGATCCAGCGAGACCGGGCCGAACCGGCGTGAATCGATGGGCGGGCCGAAGCCGGCCGCCATCGTCAGCCCTTCCGGGGCGTCGCCAAGGACCCAGGCTTCGTCGTCGGCGAGCGTGAGGAACCCCTCGGCGAACCGCACGCGCTCGCCCGGACCCGCCGCGACGCGCTTCAGCGCGAGCGCGTCGGTCATGGGCTCGCGGAACACGACGACGGCGCCCGGCCGCGGCCACGCGTGGACGCGGGGGTTCACGAACAGCCAGTCACCCGGCTCGATCGCCGGGAGCATCGAGGCCTCGGTCACGGCGACGCGCCAGGGGCCTGCCACAGGGCAGCTCCGTGATCGCGAGGGGCAGCGCGAGCGCGGCGGTCAGCTGGGCCGGCCGGCCACGCGGGTCTTGTCCGGGCCGCCGGTCGCCTTCCAGGCGGCGTCGACCTCGTCGATGAGCTCGAGCAGCTTCTTGGCGTCCGCGAGGTCCGTCGAGGCCTTGACCTTCGAGACCTGCTTGTTGGCCTGCCAGAACAGATCGTGCAGGTTGGGCACGGTTGCGAGATGCTCTGGCTTGAAGTAGTCGTGCCACAGAACGTCGAGGTGGTGCTTCACCAGCTCCGCCCGCTCTTCCTTGATCGCGATCGCGCGGGTTCGGTAAGCGGAGTCCTCGTTGGCGCCGTACTTCTCGATGATTCTGTAGCAGGACTCGGCCTCGATTCGCGCCTGCTCTGGATCGTAGACACCGCAAGGTAGATCGCAGTGCGCGCGGACCGTCGTGCGCGGAGCAAGGAATCGGAGAACGCGAGTCTTGAACATGGAATCTCCTTCGAGCTGGACACTGCCACTCGGTGGGCGGCGCGACCTCAGATTGTCCCCGTCGAGTGTCGAAGCGCTGCTCATCACTGTCAAACGCCTCGTATCAGCCGCATGACGCGCTATCAACAGGCAACCCGGTTCCTGCGGCTTCCACCGCAGGGCAGGAGCGGCGTGTGGCTGGTCGCGCTCGCGATCGCCCTGGTACTCGCCATCCAGCCGATCTGGCCTGACCGCACCGCCGCCGGGGTCACGGGGCTCATCGGGCTGACGCTGCTGGCGGCGATGCGCTGGAAGCTGCGTTGGGTACCGGTGATCGTGCTCGTGATCTGTGCCATCGCGCTGCGGCTCGCGATGTTCGGGACGCATGCCTCGGACGTGAGCGACGTCACCCGTGCCGCGATCGGATTCGCGTACGGTGGCGGCAACCCGTACGGCTTCGGCTACTTCGAATCGCGGCCAATGGGCGCCCCGTTCCCGTACGGCCCGATCGACCTGTACTGGTACGCGCCCTTCGTCTTCGACCCGACGGTCCTCGAGCTGATCGTTTCGGTGTTCATCACCATCCTGCTCGCGGTCCGCGCAGCCAACGGGCGCCCGGTCGGTCTCGCGATCTTTGCCGTCGCCCCGCCGCTCGTGCTCGCCGCGGTCGACGGGTCGAACGACACGAGCGCCGGGCTCCTGATCCTCGCCGCGCTCGTGGTCGCCGGCCGTTACCGGCTGCTGGGTGCCTCGCTGCTGGCCGTGGCCGTGGCATTCAAGCCGTATGCGATCGCGTGGCTTCCGCCGCTCATCGCCTTCGCCGGCGTTCCGGCGCTGCTCGCGTTCCTCGTCGTGTCGCTCGTGGCGTGGGCGCCGGTCATCTACCCGTGGGGCATCGGGTCGTACATGAAGAGCCTGTCGATGGCCCAGCAGACGCATCTCCGGTCCGCCTACTGGAGCCTCGGCGCGATCCTCGATTCGTTCGCGCCCGACGCGGTGGCCCGCGCGCTCGAGACGGTTCGCTACTTCGTTGCGGGTGTCGTGGCGATCTACGGCAGCGCGAGGATCCGCACGCTCGACGGCGTGATCGTGGTGGGCACGCTCGTGTTCCTCATCGCCCAGTTCGCGGGCTACTTCGGCTCCTACGTGTACCTCGCCGCCGTGGCGCCGGTCCTGTGCTGGCGCGTTGACGACTGGGTGCGTGGCGCGCTCCCCGAGGTGATCCACGCGTATGAGGCGAGCGTGGCGAGTCGGGTTCACCTGCCGCACGCCGATGCGCCGGTTGGCGCCGCCTTCGCCGGCGCACCGCCATCGGAATCGGTCGCCGCTTCGACCCGCACGGTTCGACCGGAGCGCGCGGACCTCCCGCGGCCGGTCCGCCGGCTGCCGTCCGGCGCGCCGTAGGCGATCGGCCGAGCACGCATCGTGCAACTCGCTGCCGCACCGCCGGAGCACCGCCCCGAGGCAGCGCTTGCGGCCGTGGCGGCGGGCGATGCCGGGGTCCGCGCGGTTCGGGCGGCCGCCGCCGGGTGCCGCGCCTGTCCCCTGTGGGAGCACGCGACCCAGACCGTGTTCGGCGCAGGGTCCGTGCCCGCGCGGCTGATGCTCGTCGGCGAGCAGCCCGGCGACAAGGAGGATCGGGCTGGTGAGCCATTCGTCGGGCCCGCCGGCGCGATGCTCGATCGGGCGCTCGAGGAAGCCGGCATCGACCGGGAGACCGCGTTCGTCACGAACGTCGTGAAGCATTTCAAGTGGAAGCCCGTTGCCGGCTCCAAGCGTCGACTCCACGAGAAGCCGAACAAGGCCGAGGTGGGCGCCTGCCTGCCGTGGGTGGAGTCCGAGCTCGCCCTCGTCAAGCCAGAGGCGCTGGTGCTGCTCGGGGCGACCGCCGCCGAAGCACTGGCCGGCCGGCCGGTCGCGGTCATGAAGGAGCGGGGCAAGCTGCTCGAGCTCGACCACGCGCCGCTCGTCGTCGCCACGGTCCACCCGTCTTCGATTCTTCGCGCCGGCTCGGGTCGCGAGGCTGCGTACGGGGCATTCGTGCGCGATCTCGCGGCCGTCGGGCGCTGGCTGGGAGGGCGCGGTTATCATCCGCCCCGATGACCGAGCGAGGGCTCCCCATCGCCGACGGCGCCCCCGCCTGTCCGTTCGTCGCCTTCGAGGACGATCGCGACGAGCGGGCCACCAGCCCCGACCATCGGCACCGCTGCTACGCCGAGGCCAAGCCGGCGCCGCGCGCCCTCGCGCACCAGGAGGCGTACTGCCTCTCGTCCGCGTTCCCCGTCTGCCCCACCTTCCAGGACTGGGCACGCCGCGAGGCGGCTCGATCGAGGCCGGCGCCGCCGAAGTCCTCGACCTCGATGGACGCGGTCGCGGCCGGTGGATCGCAGCGAAACCCGCCGCGGAGCTGGCAGGCCCCGCCGCCCTGGCTCGGGAGCCGCGGCGACGGTGGCCGAGCGGACGCCGAGGGCACGCTCTGGGACGATGACGATGCTGCCGACGACGATGCGGGTGCGGGCGCGGCCGGTGGCGGCGGGGCGGATCCCGACGTTCCGCGCCGCGGTCGAGGCCTCTCCGGCAGCTATGCCGACCGGGTGGCCGCGGATTCCACGGCGGACCTCGACGACGACGACCCGGACGACGACCTGGCCGCGGCCGGGGCCGCCGGAGCCGCTGCGGCCGCCGGATCCCTCGGGGACCTGGCGCCGGCACGGACGCTGCCGCCGAGCGAGCCACCATCCAGCTACGCGGATGCCTGGGATGACGAGCTGTCCGGCGGCCCGTCGGAGCCCGCGATCCGCCGCCGTCGGGAGCGTGAATCGGACCGCTTCGCGACGGGCGGCGACGAACGAGGCGGCGGCGCTGCCCGCGGCGGCCGCGGCGGGCGCGAAGGCGCCGGTGGCCGTGATACCGGCGGCGGTCGAGGAGCCTCAGGCGGTGGCGGCGGCGGCGGTGGCCGAGAGCGCCGAAACGAGGTCGCGCCGGAGTGGGAGCGCGCGAAGCCGCTCGAGGCCTATCCGACGCTCCGATCCAGGAGCCTGAGCGGCCTCTCGATCCCCCCGATCATCGTCGCCGTCGTGGCGCTCGCGCTCGCCGCCGCGGTCCTGTTCGCGCTGCCCGGCCTGCTGGGGTTCGGGAGTCCGCAGAGCGCCGCTTCGGCGAGCCCGTCAACGCCGGTCATCACCCCCGTCCCGAGCATCAACACGACACCGGTGCCCCAGCCGACGCAGGTCACCTACACCGTGAAGGCCGGGGACACCCTGTCGCGCATCGCGGGCCGCTTCGGGATCACGCTCCAGGAGCTGATCGATGCGAACAAGGACGTGATCCCGAACCCGGACCAGCTCCAGATCGGTGACGTCCTGACCATCCCGATCCCGATCCCGACCGAGCTGCCCGCCGCCTCGGAGATCCCGGCCGCGACCTAGCCTTGCCGTCGCGGGCACGAAGGCGCTGAGCGCCTCCTCCGACGAAGATCGGTCGGCCTGATCGCGAAATCCGCGCCGTCGACTGGCGTTCTGGCCCTCACGTTCGATGTTCGAGGCGGAGATGGCTCGGATCATCGAAGGAAGCTGCTCGGACGTTCACCTTTGGGCCCGACCTTCGTTCCAAGAGGCTCCCAGCGCCGATTGCGGCATTGCCGGCTGCGACCGGCCGCGCGCGACCAGCCGCGGCGGCGCTACCTGGGCGCGAGGTTGATCGAGGTGATCTTCCCGGCCTCGACGCGGAAGGATGCGTCGAGATGCTGGCTGGGAGCGCCCGGTCGAACCGTCAGGACGTCGGCCTGGTAGGTGATGCCGAGGTCGCGGACCTCGCCCGGGATCATGCGCAGGCCCGGCTCGGCGCGCAGGAACCAGCCACCGACCTGCTCGACGCCACGCAGCGTGCGCGCGTTGTCGCCGACATGGATGCGCATCTCGACCTTCTCGTCCATGAGCGCGACCGCGCCCGGACGATCGCCCTCGTTCAGCTTCTCGAAGAACGTTTCCATCGTGTCGACGGCACCCATGGCCGCGAAGTGTATGGGCGCCGTCGCAACCGCGCCCCGAGCGCAGCGCGAGCGGCCGGGCGCTCGGTGATCGGGCGCTAGGTGATGATGCGGCGACCCATGTTCACCATGCCGAGCACGATCGAGACGATGCTGATGACGATCGAGCCGACGATCGCGCCGATGACCGTGTTCAGGGTGAAGTCCGGCGGGAAGCCACCGATCGTGAAGTCGATCTTCACGAAGTCGGCGATGAACGCGACGAGCAGCAGCAGCGCCGCGTTCAGAATGAACGCGAAGAGGCCCATCGTCAGCAGCGTGATCGGGAACGACAAGAGCTTGAGGATCGGCTTCAGGTAGCTGTTGATGAGCGCCAGGATCAGCGCGACGACGATCACCTGCCACCAGTCGCCCTGGAGCTTCAGCAGGTCGTCGGCGGCAGGAAACGAGATCCACTGCTTCGCGACGAGCACGGCGACCACCACCGCGATGGCATTGATGATGACCTTGACGATCAGGTTGCCCACGTTGCACCCCCTCGGCAGCACCGGGTTCCGGGCCGGGCTGGCCCGGCCGGTCGATGATGGCAGAGCGATCAAGCGCCGATACGCGCCTCCAGCATGGCCTTGACCCGCGGCCAGTCCTCGACGGTGACCGCGTAGTAGTTCGAGTGCCGCAGGCGGTTGCCGGGCATGATCATGTGGTTGCGGAATGTGCCCTCGAACGTGGCACCGATCCCGAGCAGCGCCGGATTGGCGCGCTCGTTGAGCGAATCCGTCTTGAACTCGACCCGGTTCGCGCAGAGCTCCTCGAACGCGTGGCGCATCTGCAGGTACTTCGCCTCGCGGTTCGCGCCGCGGCCCTGCCAGGCCTTCGCGACCCACGTCCAGCCGATCTCCAGGCGTCGGTGCTCCGGGACGATCGCCATGAACCGCGTGCTGCCGATGGCCTTGCCAGTCGACCGGTCGATCGTGGCGAACGGCCCCTCGGTGCCG
>DASSHR010000242.1:0-1517 GCA_035692745.1 Candidatus Limnocylindrales bacterium
GCGGCGGACCTGCGCTCGTCATCCGCGCCGCGCCGATAGGATTCCCCCGATGTACGCGGTGATCATGGCCGGCGGCGGCGGCACGCGACTGTGGCCGATGAGCCGGTCCGAGACCCCGAAGCCATTCCTGCCGCTGATCGACGAGCGGTCGCTGCTGCGACGCACGTTCGATCGGATCGTCGGTCACCCGGAGCTCGGCCTGCGGCCCGATGACGTCGCCGTCGTCACGGAGCGCCGCTACGGCCCGATGGTCCGCCAGCAGGTGCCGGGCTGCCGCGTGATCGCGGAGCCGGTGGGTCGCAACACCGCCGCCGCCATCGCCCTCGCGACGCTCACGTTCGACCGCGATCCGGCCGAGGTCATGCTCGTGCTGCCGGCCGACGCGTGGATCGATCCGGCGCGAGACGGCGCGTACCGCGAGGTGCTCAAGGCCGTCGCGCGAGTTGCGCGCGATGGCGCATTCGACATCGATGCCCCGCTGTTGACGCTCGGTGTCGAGGCGGAGCGGCCGGCGACCGAATACGGCTACCTGCGGCCGAGCTACGACGAGGGCGCCGTCATCGATGGCGTGAAGATGTACCCACTATCCGGGTTCGAGGAGAAGCCGAACCTCGAGCGCGCGAACGCGCTGTATTCGCAGCTCGGCGTCGCCTGGAACGCGGGCATCTTCCTCTGGCAGCGCCAGGCGATCCGCAGCGCGATCGACCGGTACACCGGGCTCATGACCATGATCGGCGCCGTCGTCACGAGTGAGTCGGGGCTGCGGGCGGCGTACGACCGGCTGATGCCCGTCTCGATCGACCACGCGGTCATGGAGGGCGCGGCCAGGGACCGGCGCGTCCTGATGGGCTCGATGTCGGTCGGGTGGAGCGATCTCGGCTCGTGGACGCAGCTGCTCGCCGCGATCGGTGGCGTCGGAACGGGGCGCGTCGTGCCCCCGAACGAGCGCGCGCATGCCGAGGAGCGCGACCTCGTGATCGAGCGGGTGAACGGAATCCTGACCGTGAGCGACGGGCCCCGCGATATCCTCGGCCCGAACCCGGTGGCCCACCTGTCCGGTGCCGCCGAGCGTCGCGAGCCGATCGATGCGCTCGTGGCCCGCGTCGCCGAATGGGAGGCCAGCCAGTGACGACCGAAGCGACCGCCGGGTCGACCGCGCCAGCGGGCTCCCCTGCGTCGACCGCCAAGTCGCCGATCGTGTTCGGCACGGACGGCTGGCGCGCCCGAATCGCCGAGGACTTCACGTTCGAGAACGTCCGCCGCTGTGCGGACGGGGTCGCGCGCTACGTCGTCGGACGAGGGGAGCAGCAGAAGGGCGTCGTCATCGCGTATGACCGCCGGTTCGCCTCCGAGCATTTCGCCACCGCCGCGGCCGAGGTGATCCTCGCCCACGACATCCCGGTCGCGTTCGCCGCGCATGCCGTCCCGACGCAGATGAGCTCCTACGAAGTGGTGACGCGCGGGGCCGCGGCCGGGGTGGTGATCACGGCGAGCCACAACCCCTGGACCGACAACGG
>DASSHR010000243.1:0-7259 GCA_035692745.1 Candidatus Limnocylindrales bacterium
ACGAGCTCGGAGATCGCCGCGGCGGCGATGCTCGGCGGGTCGATCTCGAAGTAGGTGCGCAGCGATTCGCGCGTGTCACTGCGGCCGAAGCCATCCGTGCCGAGTGACACGAACGGCGCATCGATCCACGGTCGAACGAGATCCGGCAGGGCCTTCATCCAGTCGCTTGCCGCGATGATCGGTCCGCCGTTGGCGCCGAGGGCCGTGGAGACGTACGGCGTCCGCGGCGTGTCACCGGGGTGCAGCCGGTTCCAGCGGTCCACCTGGAGCGCGTCGCGCCGGAGCATCGGGAAGGAGGTCGCGGAGTGGACCTCCGCCGCGATGCCGAGGTCGGCAAGCAGCGCCTGGGCGGCGATGACCTGCAGCAGGATCGAGCCCGAGCCGACGAGCCGCACGTGCGGCGCGCCCCTGGCGGGCTTCGCGCCCTTCGCGCCCTTCGGCGCGTCGACCTTCGGCGCCTCCGCGAGCCGGTAGATGCCCTTGAGGATTCCCTCGTCGACGCCCTCCGGCTTGGCCGCCATCGGGTAGTTCTCGTTGTACAGCGAGATGTAGTAGATGAGGTCCTCGCCCTTGACGTGCATCCGCTCGATCCCGTCGCGGATGATCGCGGCGAGCTCGTAGGCGTACGTCGGGTCGTACTGGCGGACGGCCGGGTTCGTCATGGCCAGCACGTGGCTGTGGCCGTCGTCGTGCTGGAGGCCCTCGCCGTGGAGGGTGGTCCGGCCGGCGGTGGCGCCCATGAGGAAGCCCCGCGCCCGCGCGTCACCGGCGGCCCACAGCTGGTCGCCGGTCCGCTGGAAGCCGAACATCGAGTAGAAGATGTAGAACGGGATCACCGGGAAATCGTGCGTGGCGTAGGAGGTGCCCGCGGCCTGGAAACCGGCGGCAGAGCCCGCCTCGGTGATGCCCTCCTCGAGCACCTGGCCGTCGATCGCCTCGCGGTACTTCAGGACCAGCTCGCTGTCGACGGGCTCGTAACGTTGTCCCGTCGCGGAGTAGATCCCGACCTCGTTGAACAGCGGATCCATGCCGAAGGTGCGCGCCTCGTCCGGGATGATCGGCACGATGCGCGGCCCGAGCTCCTTGTCGCGGATCAGGTTGCGCAGCATCCGGGTGAACGCCATCGTGGTCGACACGGGGGTCGACGAGCCCGCCGCGAACTCCGCATCGAAGGTGGGCTTCACCTCGGGCAGCACGACGGGATGCACCCTGCGGATGGGCAGCGTCCCGCCGAGCGCGCGGCGCCGCTCCTGGAGGTACTGGACCTCCTCGGAATCCGGGCCGGGGTGGTAATAGGGCGCGTCCTTGAGGTCCGCATCGGGGATCGGCAGCTCGAGTCGGTCGCGGAAGATGCGCAGCTCCTGCTCCGACAGCTTCTTCGCCTGGTGGGTGATGTTCCGCGCCTCGACGCCGGGGCCAAGGGTCCAGCCCTTGACGGTCTTTGCCAGGATCACGGTCGGTGCGCCACGGTGCTCCGTGGCCGCCTTGTAGGCCGCGAACACCTTGCGATAGTCGTGGCCGCCGCGGCGGAGCTTCGCGAGGTCGTCGTCCGTGTAGTCCTTGACCAGCGCCTGGAGGCGCGGATCCGGGCCGAAGAAGTGCTCGCGGATGTAGGCGCCGCCGGCCACGGAGAACTTCTGGAACTCGCCGTCGACCGTCGTGTTCATCTCCTCGACGAGGAGGCCGTCGCGGTCGCGCGCGAGGAGCTCGTCCCATTCGCGGCCCCAGATGACCTTGATCACGTTCCAGCCGGAGCCGCGGAACACCGCCTCGAGCTCCTGGATGATCTTGCCGTTGCCGCGCACCGGGCCGTCGAGGCGCTGCAGGTTGCAGTTGACGACGAACGTCAGGTTGTCGAGGCCCTCGTCGGCGGCGACGTGGAGCGCGCCGAGCGCCTCGGGCTCGTCCGTCTCGCCGTCGCCGAGGAACGCCCACACGCGGCTGCCCGAGGTGTCCACCAGCCCGCGGTTCTGCAGGTAGCGGTTGAAGCGCGCCTGGTAGATCGCGTCGATCGGGCCCAGGCCCATCGACACCGTCGGGAACTCCCAGAAGTCCGGCATGAGCCGGGGGTGCGGGTAGGAGCTCAGGCCGTTCTGTGGTGGGGTCTCCCGCCGGAAGTGGTCCAACTGCTCGGCGGAGAGGCGGCCCTCGAGGAATGCCCGGGCGTAGAACCCGGGCGCCGCGTGGCCCTGATAGAAGATCTGGTCGCCCGGGCCGGCGTCGCGGCCCTTGAAGAACCAGTTGAACCCGACCTCGTAGAGGGTCGCGGCCGATGCGTAGGTGGCGAGATGGCCGCCGAGACCGGTGAACTTCGTGTTCGCGCGCAGGACCATCGCGACGGCGTTCCAGCGGATCAGCCGCCGGATCCGGCGCTCGAGCTGCTCGTCGCCGGGGAACTCCGGCTCCTGCTCGGGGCTGATCGTGTTGATGTAACGGGTGTTCGTCAGCGGGGGCAGTCCGACCTGAAGCTGGCGTGCGCGCTTCAGGAGCTTGTAGAGCAGGAATCGGGCGCGCGGCTCGCCTTCCTGGTCGACGACATCGTCGAGCGAGCGGATCCAGTCGGTCGTCTCGCCTTCGTCGATGTCGGGGAGCTGGTGCTTGAAGTCGTCGACGAACATCTCGGAGCGCTTCTCCGCAAGGGTCATGCCGGCACCACCCGCAGGGTCGTCGGCAGCGTGTCCGCCTCGAGCATGCTGCCGAGCGAATCGTCATCCCGGTACTTGGCGCGCAGACCGGCACTGCAGGCGTCGATCGAGGCGGGATCCGTGGCCGCGACCACGTGCGCCTCGTACCGGCGGCCACCGAGCAGCAGTGCGATCGTCGTGTCATCGGTCGCCTCGCGGAACCAGCGCGCATCCGGACCGTTCACGGAACGGATGTACAGCTGGCCGTCGTGCTCGACGATCCAGATGATCGTGCGATGGGCCGCGCCATCGGCCGCGTGGGTCTCGATGGTGACCTCTTCGGCCTCGGCGATGGCCGTGCGATCGATGTCGGCGAACGTCACGAGTCAACCTTAGCCGAAGTCGGCCGAAGGCCGGGTCGCGGCAACGTCGCACCGGGGTTGCGGGCGGGCGACGACGGACGCCGAGGCGACGACCCTCCGAAGCGGTACCCTCGGGGCGTGAGGCAGCGTTACGGGCCAACGACCGCCCTGATCGTCGTCGACGTCCAGAATGACTTCGCCGATCCGAAGGGCTCCCTGTACGTCGATGGCGCAGCCGCCGTCGTGCGGATGGCCAGCTCCGAGGTCCGGCTTGCCGGCGAGAAGGGCGCGTTCGTCGTCTACTCGCAGGACTGGCACCCCGCGTCGACCCCGCACTTCCAGAAGGACGGCGGCATCTGGCCGGCCCATTGCGTCGGCGACACGTGGGGCTCCGAGTTCCACCCGGACCTGCTCGTCGCCGGGCCATCCGTGAAGAAGGGCGTCAACGGCGAGGACGGCTACTCGGCGTTCACGATGAAGGACCCGCAGACGGGCGAGACGAAGCCGACCGAGCTGGACGCGATGCTGCGCGAACGGGGAATCACGCAGACGGTCGTCGTCGGGCTCGCGACGGACTACTGCGTGAGCGCGACGGCGATCGATGCCGCCAATCTCGGCTATGCAACCGAGGTCCTGCAGGACGCGATCGCGTCGGTCGACCTCGCGGCGGGCGATGGGGACAAGGCGAAGGCGGCGATGGCCGCGGCCGGCTGCGTCCTCGGCTACTGCTTCGGGACGCTGCCGTACTGAGCCGGCCGGGCCCTGAACCGGCGACGCAGCCGGCCACCGAGCCGGCCACCGAGCCGGCCACCGACTGATGCGCGTCCACCTCGTCGACGCGACCTACGAGCTCTTCCGGGCGCACTACGCGCCACGCCCGCCGGTGCTGGGCATCGGCGGTCGCAACCTCTCCGGCGTCTCCGGGGTCTGCGAGCAGCTGCTGTTCCTGCTTCGTGAGGAGGGCGCGACCCACGTGGGCTGCGCGACCGACCACGTCATCGAATCGTTCCGCAACGAGATCTACCCGGGCTACAAGTCGTCCGCGGGCATGCCGCCGGAGCTGCTGTCGCAATTTCCGATCGTCGAGGATGCGATCCTGGCCCTCGGCCTGGTGGTCTGGCCGATGGTCGAGTTCGAGGCCGACGACGCCATCGCCGCGGCGTGCGAGCGCTTCGTGACGGATCCGGCCGTCGAGCAGGTCCTCGTCTGCACGCCGGACAAGGACATGGCCCAGCTCGTCCGGGACGAGAGGGTCGTGCTGCTGGACCGGCGGCGGAGGATCACCTACGACGAGCCCGCGGTGCTCGAGAAGTGGGGCGTCCGGCCCGGCTCCATTCCGGATTGGCTCGCGCTCGTGGGCGACTCGTCCGACGGCTACCCGGGCCTGCCCGGCTGGGGCGCGAAGTCCGCGGCCGCGGTCCTGCTGCGCTACGACTCGCTGGACGGCATCCCCGAGAAGGCCTCCGCCTGGGAGGTGCCGTCGGTACGGGGCACGAAGGCGGTCACGCTCGCTGCCACCCTTCGTGCCCAGTGGGACGAGGTCCAGCTGTACCGGTCGTTGGCGCGCCTGCGCACGAGCGACGACGGCGTCGAGATCCCGCAGCGAAGCGTGGATCAGCTGCAGTGGCAGGGCACGCCACGGGCAGGCTGGGAGGCGTTCTGCGACCAGTGGGGCCTGCCGTCGCTGCGTGGCCGGCCACATCGCTGGGTCGAGGGCTGACGCCGAGGGGCGAGGGCTAGCGGGCACCCCGGACGATCTGCAGCAGCGCGGCATGGTGCGCCGCCGGCGCGCCGAGGATGCCGATCGTGCGGGTCGGGCGGGAGAGGTCGAACCATGGCCCGCCGTCGAGATCGGTCAGGTGCGCGCCACCACGCTCGGCGATGAGCCCCGCCGCGGCCACGTCCCACAGGGACAGGCCGCCCTGCTGCACGAAGGCGTCGAACCGGCCGTTGCCGACGTAGGCGAGGGAGAGTGCCGCCGAGCCCATCGCGCGCGGGACGCGCACGGCCTTGCGAACCGCCCGTGACCGCCCGATCAGCGCGCGGCCCGACAGCGCCATCGACACGACGTAGTCCGTGAGGTGCTCCTTGACGGACGCCCGGATGGGCTGCCCACCGAGCGTGGCGGGCCCGTCGTCGGTGGCGGCGAAGGTCTCGTTGCGCATCGGGTCGTGGATGACCGCCACGATCGGCCGGCCCGCGTCAACGAGGGCGATCGAGACACAGAAGAACGGGATCCCGTTCGCGTAGTTGATCGTGCCGTCCAGGGGATCGATCACCCATGCTCGCCCGATCCCCGCGGTCGGCGCGTGGCCCTCGCCCGTGGCGTGGTCGCCGCTCTCCTCGGCGATGATCCCGTCGCCCGGGTAGGTCGAACGGATGGCATCGATCACGAGGTTCTCCGACAGCCGGTCGACCTCGGTGACGACGTCCTTCGCGGACTTGTAGTCGATGTGCTCGACCTTCTCGAACCGCTCGAGCAGCAGCTCGCCCGCTCGGGCGGCCAGCGCCGTCGCGAAGCCGAGGTCGGCCGCGCGGGTGGCGACCGTCACGTCGAGGTGCAATCGGCGGCGAGCGCGATCGGTGTCGTGCCGAACTTCGTGACGAGGGTCGTGAACGTGACCGTATCGCCGGCGCGGATCAGCGGCGTCTGGATCACCTGCGACGGCGTCCCGGGTCTGGCGGGCTGCTCGTCGATCTCGCACGTCGTCGCGGTGTCACGCGTGCCTTCGTTCCTGACCGTGACCGTGATCGACAGACCGTCGCTGGCGCCGATCACGCCCGCAACCGTGCCCGTGAACGGACCGTTGCCGGCCATCGTGGCCCGGCCCAGCACGGCGAGGACGATGACGAAGGCGATGATCCCGACCGCGGCGATGCCATGCATCTGCGTCGCCGACGGCTGGGCGAGCTCCAGCGGGTTGCACAGCTCGCACAGGCCGGCGTCCGCGGGCACACCCTCGCGCCCGCAGCGGACGCACGGATGCGTGGGCTCGAGCTCGCGCCGCGGACGAGCGGCCGGTGCCTGCGCGTTTGCCATGCGTGCGTTCCTACCAGCGATCGACGGCGCCGACGAGCGCGTCCACGTCGTGCGGGGTGCGCGCGGTGAGGATGGCCTCGTCGACGCCGGCCTCGGACCAGCGCGCCCAGGTCTCGCGTGGCGCATCGATCCAGGGGCTGCCGCCCAGCGCGTCCTGGCCGCTCTTGCCGGAGCCGAAGCCGCACGCAATCCATGCGTCCACACGGCGCTTGCCGTTCGACGCGAGGGCCTCGAGGTACATGGGCATGAGGCGCTCGAAGTCGTCGATCTCGGCCGCCCAGCCATCGCCGACGCGAGCGGCGATGCGCAGCCCGCGCGGCGACGCCGCGCCGACGAGGATGCGCGGCGCGGGATCCGGCACCGGGAAGGCATGCGCCTCGGCGAGCGGGTAGAACCGGCCCGCACGGCTGACCGGGCCGCCGCTCCACAGGGCACGGATGACCTCGATCGCCTCCTCGAGCCGGTCGGCGCGCTCGGGGACCTCGGGAAAGTCGATGCCGTACGCGGCGTGCTCGGCCTTGTTGCCGCCGATGCCGATGCCCAGCGTAAGTCGCCCGCCGCTCGTGGCCGCGAGCGTCGACGCCATCCGCGCCACGACCGCGGGGTGCCGGTTCATCACGTTCGTCACGAAGGTCCCGATCCGAAGGGTCGTCGTCGCGCCGGCCACGGTCGCGAGCATCGTCCACTGCTCGACGACGGGCACGGTCTTCGACGCGCCACCACCGACGAAGTGGTCCCAGGCCCAGACGGCGCGGTAGCCCGCGGCCTCGAGCCGGCGCGCACTCTCGAGCCACCACTGGGGCGTGGCGCCGATCGTGCCGATGGACACCCCGATCGGGAGGGCGCCCGCTCGGTCGCCACGCCCACGTGGCGCCGACTCCATCACAGCCCCGTCTCGAAGAGGCGGATGTCCTCGGCGGCCATCACGTGCCCGTCGCCGCGCGTCGGCGCCAGCGCGCCTCGGGCACCGAGCGCGTCGAGGTCGGCCGGGAATCGCCCGATCAGGTCCAGCACGACCTGCTTGATCCGCTCGGCGTTCTGCGCGAACACCTCGGTCACGCTCTGCGCGTCGACCGCTTCCGTGCCCTCGTGGACACCCGCGTCGTAGTCCGTGATGAGCGCGATGTTGACGACCGCCATCCCCAGCTCGCGGCACAGCCACGCCTCCGGGTAGCCGGTCATGCCGATGACCTCCCAGCCGGCGTCGGAGAACCACTTCGACTCGGCCTTCGT
>DASSHR010000244.1:0-1747 GCA_035692745.1 Candidatus Limnocylindrales bacterium
GAGCGCGAGCACGACCGACGGCACCGCCCCGAACAGGACCTCCGTCGGGAACACGTGGGCATAGCCCTCGAAGATGAAGAAGCCGAGCCCGCCGAACCGATCACCCAGGATGCCGGAGACGGTCACGAGCCCGATCGTCGACACGCTGGCCAGCCGGACCCCCGCGACGACGAGCGGGAGCGCGAGCGGCAGCTCGACCCGGGTGAGCCGCGATCGGCTGGTGTAGCCCATCGCGTCGGCCGCCTCGATGACGTCCGGTGCCACATCGTCGAGCCCGGCAAGGATGTTGCGCAGGAAGATCAGCAGCGTGTAGAGCGTGAGCGGAATCTCCGCGGTCAGGATGGACAGGCCCGTCACCGGCACGAGCGCCGCGAAGAGCGCCAGGCTCGGGATCGTGTACAGGATCCCCGACGCGGTCACGATGCTCCCGCGGAGGCGCCGGCGCCGAAGCGCGATGATGGCAAGCCCCAGCGAGATTGCGAACCCGACGCCGACCGCGATCCCCGCGAACAGCAGGTGCTGGAGGGTCCGCCAGCCGAGGTCGTCGAGGTGGTCGAACGCCCAGGCGAAATCGATCACGAGATCGGTGTCCGCATGCGCTCTGTGATCATGTCGGCCGTCACGAGGCCCTTCACGGCACCCTTGTCATCCACGACGACGCCTGCCTGCACGTCCGTGGCGAGGAGCATCGAGAACGCGTCCTTCAGCGTCGTCCACCGATCGAACACCGGCGAGGCCGGCATGACGGCCGCCGCGGCGCCATCGAGCGCTCCCGAGGCCGGGATCCCGTTCTGGTCCAGCCAGCCCACGGGCCGGTCCCGATCGTCCACGACGAGCAGATAGGGGAACGCATCCGCGAGCGCGCGGCGGCGGGCATCGGCCGCATCCGACCCGGCCCGAGCGGTCACGACGGCCTGGAGGTCAAGCTCGCCGACGCGCGACAGCGCGAGGCGCTTGAGGCCGCGATCGGCGCCCACGAAGCGCGCGACGAACTCGGTAGCGGGATTCGAGAGGATCTCGGCGGGCGTCGCGAACTGGGCAATGTGGCCACCGGCCTGCAGCACCGCAACGAGGTCGCCCATCTTGATCGCCTCGTCGATGTCGTGGGTCACGAACAGGATCGTCTTGGCGAGCTGCTCCTGGAGCCGAAGGAGCTCGTTCTGGAGCCGCTCGCGAACGATCGGGTCCACGGCCCCGAAGGGCTCATCCATCAGGAGCACCGGCGGGTCCGCGGCGAGGGCGCGGGCCACGCCGACGCGCTGGCGCTCGCCGCCGGACAGGGCCGCGGGGTAGCGGCCGGCGTATCGCGCGGGGTCGAGTCCGACCAGGTCGAGGAGCTCACGCGCGCGGGCGGTGCGGCGCGCCTCGTCCCAGCCGAGCAGCCGGGGCACGGTGGCCACGTTCTCGCCCACCGTCTGGTGCGGGAACAGCCCGACCTGCTGGATCACGTAGCCGATGCCGCGCCGGAGCTCGATGACGTCGCGCTGCGCGACATCCGTGTCGCCGATCAGGATCCGGCCGCTCGTGGGCTCGATGAGCCGGTTCACCATCTTGAGACTGGTCGTCTTCCCACAGCCTGACGGCCCGACGAGCACGCAGACCTTGCCCGCGGGCACTTCGAGGCTGAGGTCCTCGACGGCGCCGGGATTGCCGCTGCCCGTGCCCGGGTAGCGCTTGGTGACGTGCTCGAAGACGACGCGCTCGGCGGCAGTCATGCGCGGCTGGGGGCTGCGTGGCGGGTTTGGCT
>DASSHR010000245.1:0-1652 GCA_035692745.1 Candidatus Limnocylindrales bacterium
GGTGGACGGCATGACCGGGCAGTCGCGGGTGCGTCAGGCCGTTACCCCTCGGGTCCCAGAGACCGCTGGAGAGCCTGGTCGGCGCACCCGTTCCCCCCGACAGCCCGCACAGTTGCGAGGGCCGCGAGCCCGTATCGTTCGCAAGGCAGGGCAAGGAGGAGCGATGACAACTGCACCGGTCTACGTGGGCATGGATGTGTCCAAGGCACGCCTCGACACCTGTACGTCTGATGGCGAGACGTGGGAGACGCCGAACAACGATGCGTCGATGCAGGCGCTCGCGCGGCGTCTCACGAAGCTGACGCCGGCCCTCATCGTTTTGGAGGCGACGGGTGGCTACGAGCTGCGCGCCGCCGCGGCGCTCTCGGCTGCCGGGCTCGCCGTCGCCGTCGTCAACGCGCGGCAGGTCCGCCATTATGCCCGCGCGGTCGGCCGGCTGGCCAAGACCGACCGGCTCGATGCGGCGGTCCTGGCCCGGTTCGCCGCCGACGTGCGTCCGGAGGTACGCCCGCTCCCGGACGCCGACACCCGTGCGCTTGAGGCGGTCATCACGCGACGGAAGCAGCTTGTGCAGATGATCACGACCGAGAAGGCGCGCCTGGAGCACGCGCCGAAGCCAGTGGCGCAGGAGATTAGGGCGCACGTGACGTGGATGGAACGCCAGGTGAAGAAGGCGGACGGGGACATCGACGGCATGGTCCGCCGCAGCCCGATCTGGCGTGTCAAGGACGACCTTCTGCAGAGCGTGCCCGGCGTCGGCGGCACCACGGCACGGACCCTGCTCGCCCAGCTGCCCGAACTCGGGACGCTCGACCGCAAGCGCATCGCCGCGCTCGTCGGCGTGGCGCCGCTGAACTGCGATAGTGGCACGAAGCGCGGACGCCGGCATACCTGGGGTGGCCGGGCACCGGTCCGCACCGCGCTCTACATGGCCACGCTCGTCGGCGTGCGCCACAACCCCGTCCTCCGCGTCTACTACGAGCGTCTGCGCGCTGCCGGCAAACTGCCCAAAGTCGCGCTCGTCGCCGCGATGCGCAAGCTGCTCATCATCCTCAACGCCATGCTGCGCGACGGCTGCGCCTGGAATGCGTACCGGGCGCCTGCCGCATGAAACAGAAAACGGACCGAGGCACCGAGGCCGCGACCCGTCTCCCGTCCTACCGGGCCAGCGTACCCCACAGAACACGACCAGGCACCAGGCCCGACCCGTCTCCCGTCCTACAGCCACCAAAGGAGCACGATGCATCATCTTCAAGACAGTTGCTCTCCACTCGTTGGAGAGGGGGCCGGGGGGTGAGGCCGCGCAGCGCGGCTCGTGCCGCCACCCGCTATCGTGACGACCGATGATCACCATCGTCCGAGGCAAGCAGACCGAGACGTTCACGCGCAGCGAACTCGATGCCCGCATGGCAGCGTACGCCGGCGTCACCGTCGACCTCGGCACCGGCGACGGCGCCTGGGCGTACCGATACGCCCACGCGAACGCTGACCGCTTCGTCGTCGCCATCGACCCCGTGCGCGAGAACCTGCGCGAGTACTCCGCGCGCGCCGCACGCAAGGCGGAGCGCGGAGGCCTGTCGAACGTGCTCTACGTCGTCGCGAGCGCTGAGCAGATCACCGCCGACCTGCGCGCCATCGCGGACGAGATGTAC
>DASSHR010000246.1:0-1429 GCA_035692745.1 Candidatus Limnocylindrales bacterium
GGTCATGTCCCATGTGGTGGTGTAGCTGGTCGGAGCAAGGCCGCGAGCGAGCGCGCTGCTTGATGGCGCCGTAGCGAGGGAGCGGCCTTGCGGGGGTCACCGGCGATTTCCGGTTAGGGTCGGGTTGCTGACACCAACTCTTGACCAAGGAAGCCGCCGATGACCGAGGATATGATGACCCTGCGCACGCTGGTGGAGAAGACCCCCGACGCCGATCTGCTGCGCGAGATGATCGCCTTCGCCGCCGAGCGGCTGATGGAGATTGAGGTCGGGGCGCTTACGGGAGCGGCCCACGGCGAGAAGAGCCCGAGCCGGCTGGCTCAGCGCAACGGTTACCGCGATCGCGACTGGGAGACGCGGGCCGGCACCGTCGAGCTGCGCATCCCCAAGCTGCGCAGGGGCAGCTACTTCCCGGGCTTCCTCGAGCCGCGCCGGATGGCCGAGAAGGCCCTGACGGCGGTGATCCAGGAGGCCTACATCCAGGGCATCTCGACCCGCTCGGTCGACGAGCTGGTCAAGGCCATGGGCATGAGCGGCATCTCCAAGAGCCAGGTCAGCCGCCTGTGCGAGGAGATCGACCAGCGGGTGAAGGCCTTCCTCGACCGGCCGATCGAAGGCGACTGGCCGTACTTGTGGATCGACGCGACCTACGTGAAGGTGCGGCAGGCCGGCCGCATCGTCTCGGTCGCCGTCATCGTCGCAGTCGGCGTCAATGCCGATGGCCGCCGCGAAGTACTCGGCATGGACATCGGTCCGTCCGAAGCCGAGACCTTCTGGACGGCGTTCCTGCGCAAGCTCGCGCGGCGCGGCCTGCGCGGCGTCAAGCTGGTCGTCTCCGATGCCCACGAAGGCATCAAGGCCGCGGTCGCCAAGATCTTCACCGCCACCTGGCAGCGCTGCCGCGTCCACTTCATGCGTAACGTCCTGGCGCATGCTGGCCGCAGCGGGCGGCGTGTCGTCTCGGCCTTCATCGCCACCGCCTTCGCCCAGGAGGATGCGGAGCAGGCTCGTGCCCAATGGCGGCGTGTCGCCGACCAGCTCCGCCCCAAGGTCCCCAAGCTCGCCGCCTTGATGGACGAGGCCGAGTCCGACGTGCTCGCCTACATGAGCTTCCCGGCACAACACCGGGTCAAGCTGCACTCCATCAATCCGTTGGAACGCCTCAACGGCGAGATCAAGCGCCGCACCGAGGTCGTCGGCATCTTCCCAAACGAGGCTGCCATCCTGCGTCTCGTCGGCGCCATCCTGCTCGAACAGAACGACGAATGGGCCGTCCAGCGCTCCCGCTACATCACGCTGGAAAGCATCGCCCCCGTCGGCGATGATCCCATCGTCGGCCTGCCCATCGCGGCAGACTGACCGATCCGGCTCAAGCCGAAGATCGTCGTCACGACTGACGATCAGCTACACCACGCATTGGGACACGATC
>DASSHR010000247.1:0-4451 GCA_035692745.1 Candidatus Limnocylindrales bacterium
CCGCGCCACGCATCGGACAGGCCCTCGGCCTCGCTGCCGAGCACGATCGCCACCGGTCCCGTCAGGTCCGCCTCGACGTGGAGCCGCGCCGCGTCCACACGCGAGGCCACGATCCGGACCCCGCGTCGTCGGAGCCAGTCGGCGACCTCCACCGCAGGTGCGGCGGCAACCTGGAGGCTGAACACCGTGCCGATGCTGGCACGGATCACGTTCGGGTTGTAGAGATCCGTGCCGCCCGCGGCGATCACCCCGTCCGCTGCGACGGCGTCCGCGGTGCGCAGGATCGCGCCCAGGTTGCCCGGCTTCTCCACGTCCTCGGTGATCACGAGCAGGGGCGCATCGGGCAGGACGAGGTCGTCCAGGCGTCGCTCGGGGACGCGCACGACGAGGACGACGCCGTCGGTGCGATCGCCGAATGCCACGCGCTCGAACGCGCGCGAACTGAGCTCGACGAGCTCGATCGCGGCGCCGTACGGCCCGAAGGATTGTTCGACCTTCTCGACGACGCGCGTTGCCGGCTGCCCCGAGACGAGGGCCCGGCACACGAACGCCGTCTCGACGGCCGCGCCTGCCTCCATCGCCCGGAGCGACTCGCGGCCGCCGTCCACGAGGGTCAGCCCGGCCGCCTCGCGACCACGTCGATCGCGCAGCGCCACGGCGGCCTTGATGCGCGGGTTCGCGGGGCTGTCGATCGTGGCGACCGGCGGGGGCATGCGGGAATGGTGCCCCGTCACGCCCCGATCCGTGCGGCCCAGCCCAGGGAGAGCGTGACGCCGGACGCCGCGGTCAGCGAAAGCGGCGTCGTATCGACCAGGCCGGGCCGCGTCTCGAAGGCCGCCGCGAGCATCGCGCCGAGTGCCTCGCCGTCAACCGATTCGGAGTGGGCGGTGAGGAGGATGAAGGCATCGTCCGCCGCAATGGCGCGGCAGGCGCGCAGTAGCCCGAGCAGGTCCGTGTCGAGCCGCCACTCGCGTCCCCGGCCTCGGCCGAACGCGGGCGGATCCAGCACGATCCCGTCGTAGCGCCGGCCGCGGCGCGCTTCGCGGGCGACGAATGCCCCGACGTCGTCCACGATCCACCGGATCGGACGGTCGGCGAGGTCCGAGAGCTCGGCGTTCCGGCGCGCCCAGCCGATGGTCGCCCGCGAGCCGTCGACGTGCGTGACCTGTGCGCCGGCCCGTGCCAGCGCCAGCGTCGCGAGGCCGGTGTGGGCGAAGAGATTCAGGACGCTCGGCGGTGCGGGCGAGCCCGTGCGTGCGGCGACCTGCCCGCCAAGCCAGCCAACGTTCGCGGCGTGCTCCGGGTACAGCCCCAGGCCACCCGACGCGGTTGGTCGGAGCTCCAGCGTCAGCCCGTCGATGTCGACCGTCCACGGCTCGACCGGCCACGCCGACCCTGACCAGCCGGCTCCGGGGTCGAATCGGAGGTCCGCGGCGTCCCATGTTGCGACCGGCGCTCGCCGGAAGCCCTCGGCGCCCGGCGCCGGTCGATCAGTCGTCCAGCGCCCGAACTGCTCGAGGCGCCGGCGCACACCGGCGTCGAGCAGCGCAACGCCGCCCGGCGGGACGCCACTGGAGTCGGAGCTCGCACGCAAGGCCATAGCCGCATGATGGGACTACGATGCCCGGAACGTGACCCGCATCCTGCTGTACACCGGCAAGGGTGGCGTCGGCAAGACGAGCATTGCCGCCGCGACCGCGCTGCTCAGCGCTCGCCGTGGCTACCGGACGATCGTGCTCTCGACCGACATCGCCCACAGCCTCGCCGACGCCTTCGACGTGCCGCTGGGCCCGACGCCCACGCCGATCGCGCCCAATCTCGTGGGCCAGGAGCCGGACGTCTACCACAACATCGGCCGGTACTGGGGCACGATCCAGAAGTACATGGCCGAGCTGTTCACGTGGCGCGGGCTCGACGACGTCCTCGCCGAGGAGATGACGGTGCTGCCGGGCATGGACGAGCTCGGCAACCTGCTGTGGATCGCGGACCACGTCGAATCGGGCCAGTACGACGTGATCGTGGTGGATGCGGCGCCCACCGGTGAGACGCTGCGGCTGCTCTCGCTGCCGGAGGCGAGCCGGTGGTGGATCGAGCGGATCGCCCCGATCGGGCGGCGGGTCAGCCGCATCGGCCGGCCGATGCTGGAGCGGGTGATCGGGGTGCCCATGCCGCGCGACGAGGTCTTCGCCGCCGCGGAGCGGCTCCTTGCCCGCCTCGACAAGGTCCACCGGCTGCTCGCGGACCCGGATCGGTCGTCCGTGCGGATCGCGCTGAACCTCGAGCGCCTGTCGATCGTCGAGGCGCAGCGCTCGTTCACGTACTTCCACCTGTTCGGCTATCCGAGCGACATGGTTGCCGTGAACCGCGTGCTGCCGGCCCACGATGCCGGCGACGGCTCGTTCGGGACCATGCGCCAGGCGCAGCAGCGCTACCTGCCCGAGGTCATCGCCCAGTACGCGCCGGTGCCGGTGCGGACCGTGCCCCAGTTCGACCGCGAGATGATCGGGCCGGACCGGCTCATCGAGATCGGCGAGGCGCTGTTCGGCGACGAGGACCCGACCGCCTTCTTCTACCGCGGCCGGCCGTATCGTGTCGTCGCCGAAGCCGGTGGCCACGTGCTCGAGGTCGCCCTGCCGTTCACGTCACGCGACGGCGTCCAGCTCAGCCGCGACGGGGACGAGCTGCTGCTCCAGGTCGACGGCCTGCGGCGCACCATCGTCCTGCCGCGCGCCCTGGTGAACGCCCCCACCACCAGTGCCAAGATGCAGGACGGGGTCCTTCGCATCCAGTTCGGAGGCCGGCCAACCGCGCCGGCACGCACGTAGGAGGAGCGCACGCATGAGCCCATCGTCAGGATCGAAGGCCTCGGCCGGCATGCCCGAGGACGGCGTGGACCGCGTCGCGGAGCTCGAGGCCCGCCTGGCGCGGCTCGAGAGCGGACCGGGGATGAAGGAGCGCGGCCGGCGACTCGTGGACATGGTGATGCCGCCCGAGGCGAGCCACCACTTCTTCAACGCGGGCCGCGAACACCTCCTGGGCATGCGCTCGATCGTCGATTTCTGGCTCCGCCGGCTCGACGCCATGGAAGCGCGCGCCGAGCAGGACGAGGGTGGCCGCACCACCATCGAGATCGACTGACCCATACGCTGCGCACCTGAAGGAGCTGCTCGGTGGTGATCCTCGGCTTCGACGTGGTGAAGGCGTTCACGCCCGACGTCAGCCTGTTCGAGATGGTCGTGCGCGGCGCGATCATGTACTTCTCGATCTTCATCCTGCTGCGGGTGATCCTGCGGGGCCGCACGTCGGCGGTGACGATGAGCGATCTCATCGTGATCGTGGTGATCGCGGACGCGGCCCAGAACGCGATGTCGGCCGAGTACAACTCGGTGACGGACGGGATCGTGCTGGTCGCGACGATCGTCATCTGCAGCTTCGCCGTCGACTGGCTCGCGTTCCGCTTCCCGGTCGTCCGCAACTTCGTGCATCCGGAGCGCACGACGCTCGTGATGGACGGTCGCATCCTGCGCAAGGCGCTCGAGGGAGAGCTGATGACCGAGGGGGAGCTCATGACCCAGCTGCGGCTCCACGAGGTCGAGACGCTCGACGAGGTGAAGGCGGTCTACCTCGAAGGCAACGGCGAGGTGAGCGTGATCAAGCGGTCGGGCGCGGCCTGAGCCGGCAGCTAGCGGACGGCGTCGAGGAACCGCCGGGTTCGCTCCTCGGTCGGATTGCCGAAGAAGGTTCGAGGATCGCCCTCCTCGATGATCCGGCCCTCGTCCATCATCAGGACGCGGCTCGCGACGTCCTTCGCGAACCCGATCTCGTGGGTCACGACGACCATCGTCATGCCCTCGCGGGCGAGCTCCTCCATGACCCGCAGCACCTCGCCGACGAGCTCCGGATCCAGGGCCGAGGTCGGCTCGTCGAACAGCAGCACCTTCGGGCGCATCACGAGCGCGCGTGCGATCGCGACGCGCTGCTGCTGCCCGCCGGACAGCTCCGAGGGGTAGAAGCCGGCGCGATGCGCCAGGCCGACGCGCTCCAGCATCGTCTGGGCGATCGTGCGCGCCTCGGCGGCCGGTCGTCGGCGCACCTCGGTGAGCCCGAGCATCACGTTGCCGAGCGCGGTGAGATGCGGGAACAGGTTGAAGCGCTGGAAGACCATGCCAATGTCCGTCCGTTGCCGGGCGAGCGTGCCCTCCGGCAGCGGCACGGAGCGGCCGCCGCCGGCGTCGCGAACGCCGACGCGTTGGCCCTCGAGCCGGATCTCGCCGCGTTCCACGGGCTCCAGCAGCGCCAGGCAGCGCAGGAGCGTGCTCTTGCCGGAGCCCGACGGGCCGAGGATCGCCTTGACGTCGCCGCGGTGGACGCCGAACGACACGCCGTCGAGCACCTGGTGCTGGCCGTAGCGCTTCGCGACGTCGACGGCCTCGAGGACGTACTCCTGGGGC
>DASSHR010000248.1:0-3128 GCA_035692745.1 Candidatus Limnocylindrales bacterium
GCGATCGAAGGCGTGTTCATCGCCGGCGACGTCCACGACCATCGATACCGCCAGGCGATCACCGCCGCGGGTGACGGCTGCATGGCCGCCATCGACGCAGAGCGCTGGCTCGAGTCGCAGGGCATCACCGAAGCCAACACGCTGACCGCCTGGTAGCGGCGGGCGGGCCGCGCAGCATGGCATTCGGAGGCCGGGGCAGCGGCACGCGTCGCGCGTCCGCGGCCTACACGGGCGGCAGCGGCGGCGGGCGCATGGGCGGCCGCGGCACCGCGGATTTCGAGCCGGTCCCGAAGGAGCGTCGCGGCGCGACGCTGCGCCGCATCACCGCGTTCTTCCGGCCCTACCGGCGGAAGGTGTTCGTCGTCCTCGGCGCGATCCTGCTCACGAGCTTCATCGGCCTCATCAACCCGATCCTGCTCAAGCTCCTGATCGACATCGCCATCCCCCAGCGCGACTGGGGCCTGCTGAACCTGTTCGTCGGGCTGATGATCGTGCTGCCGATCGTGAGCGGGCTGATCGGGGTCGGGCAGAGCTACCTCAACAACATGATCGGCCAGAACGTCATGCACGACCTGCGGACGGCGCTCTATGCGCACCTCCAGGCGATGCCCCTGCGGTTCTTCACCGATACGAAGACGGGCGAGATCCAGAGCCGCCTCGCGAACGACGTCGGCGGCGTGCAGTCCGTCGTGACCGATACGGCCGCGTCGCTGACCTCGAACGTGGCCATCGCGCTGTCGACGATCGTGGCGATGGTGATCATCGACTGGCGGCTCACGCTCCTGAGCCTCGGCATGCTGCCGTTCTTCATGTACCTGACCTTCCGGGTCGGCAAGGTCAACCGGGAGGTCCGCGGCGACACGCAGAAGGCGCTCGCCGAGATGTCCGCCGCGACCGAGGAGACGCTGTCGGTCTCGGGCATGCTCCTGTCGAAGACGTTCGGGCAGCAGCAGGCGGCGATCGATCGGTTCAGCTCGCTCAACCGGCGCCTCGCCAACCTGCAGATCCGCCAGGCGATGGTGGGCCGCTGGTTCTTCATGATCATCGGCACGATCTTCTCGATCACGCCGGCGTTCGTGTACTGGCTCGCGGGCTACCTCGCGGTCAACAACGATCCCTCGGCGCCGACCATCGGCGACATCGTGGCGTTCACGACGCTCCAGTCGCGTCTGTTCTTCCCGCTCGGCCAGCTGCTCAACGTGCAGGTGGAGATCCAGGGCGCGCTCGCGCTGTTCGACCGGATCTTCGAGTACCTCGGGCTCGATCCGGAGATCGTCGACGCGCCGGATGCCATCGACCTCTCGGCGCAACCGGTCCGTGGCCGGATCCGCTTCCGCGACGTGTCGTTCACCTACCCCACCCCGCCGCCGGCGCCCGTCGCCGCGACCGACATGGACGCGGACGGGACTGGCGAACCATCCATCGCCGAACCATCCATCGCCGAACCATCCATCGCCGAAACGGCGGCGCTGCCGTTCGGGCTGCGCGACATCGACTTCGAGGCCGAGCCGGGCCAGCTCGTCGCGCTCGTCGGGCCGTCGGGCTCCGGCAAGACCACGACGACCTACCTCGTGCCCCGGCTGTACGACGCCGAGGCGGGATCGGTGGAGATCGACGGGATGGACGTCCGCACGATCAGCCTCGTCTCGCTGGGCCGGGTGATCGGGTTCGTGACCCAGGAGACGTACCTGTTCCACGACACGGTGCGCGCGAACCTGCTCTACGCGAAGCCGGAGGCAACCCAGGCGGAGCTCGAGGCCGCCGCGCGCGCCGCCGCGATCCACGACCGGATCTCCGAGCTGCCCCTGGGCTACGACACGATCGTCGGCGAGCGCGGCTACAAGCTGTCGGGCGGCGAGAAGCAGCGGATCGCGATCGCGCGCGTGCTGCTCAAGGACCCGCGGATCCTGATCCTCGACGAAGCGACGTCGGCCCTCGACACGGTCAGCGAGCGGCTCATCCAGCGGGCACTGGAACGGCTCGAGCGCGGTCGGACCACGATCGCGATCGCGCACCGGCTGTCGACGATCCTGCGTGCGGACCAGATCCTCGTCTACGAGGGCGGCCGCATCGTGGAGCGCGGCACCCACGCATCGCTGCTGGCCAGGGGCGGCCTCTATGCGCGCCTGTACCGCGAGCAGTTCGAGACGGTCCAGGAGACATCAGCGCCCGCGTCGACGCCGACGGCGGCGCCGGCGACGGCTGGTGCCGGATGAGCCGCATCCGCAGCGCCTCGATCCTCCACGAAGGCGGGAATCGATTCGTGGCCACGACGGGCTCGGGCCGAACCATCATCTACGGCGACCAGGTTCCACGGGGCGAGCTCAGCCCGGTCGAGACGTTGTGCGTCTCGCTGGCGGCGTGCAGCGCCATGGACGTGATCTCGATTGCGACGAAGAAGCGCCAGCAGGTCACCCGGTACGAGATCCTGGTCAGCGCCAATCAGCGCGACGAGTACCCGCAGATCATCACCTGGGCGGAGGTCACCCACGTCGTCGAAGGGCCCGCGGTCGACGAGGCGGCGATCCGGCGCTCGATCGAGCTGTCGGCAACCAAGTACTGCCCGGTGAACGCGATGCTCTCTGCCGGCGCCACGGAGGTCCACCACGGGTACCGCATCCGGAACACCGGACCCGCGCCGTTCGAAGCCCACGGCGAGGCGGTGGTGACCGGTCCCTATCGGCGGCCCGACGTCATCCCCTGAATCCGTGGCGGGCGCGGCCGCGGCGGGGCTGCGGCGGGGCTGCGGTGCGGCGCCGCACGAATATGCGCGAATTCCGACGCCTCGAGCGCGGCGTGCCGGCGCATGTCTGTTGACGTCATATTCGGGGGCACGTGCGGGTCGTCAACTGCGGGGTGATCGGCGCGTAAGCGCCGCCCGCCATGCTTGCCCACATGGGTCGATGGATCGATGACGAGCTCGACGACATCACGGTGCGCCGCGGCATGGCCGTGATAGCCGAGCTCGTGCGCCGCGGCCGCCGCGGCGCCGGGATCACCCAGACGCGGCTCGGTGACGCAGCCGGACTGCACCAGGCGACGATCTCGCGGCTTGAGCGCACTGAGCTTCGCTCGATGCGCCTCGTCCGGCTCGCTCGACTGATCGGCACGATCGTTGAGTATCGAGG
>DASSHR010000249.1:0-1359 GCA_035692745.1 Candidatus Limnocylindrales bacterium
CCACGAGCGCACCTCGGGCGTGTACGTCCGCGCCGATCCGGCCGACATGGCGACGCTCGACGGCCCGGATCCGCAGGCGCGCCTCGACCTGATCGCGTTACGACTCCGCGAATGGCAGGCGATCGCCAACTCCTGATGCCATCCCACGATCCGGAGCCCGCGTTCACCACCCGCCCGACAATCATGGCCCGCCGTGGTGTCGTGACCTCCGGGCACTACCTCGCCTCGCAGGTCGGGCTGGAGGTGCTCGCCCGCGGCGGCAATGCGATCGATGCGGGGGTCGCGACCGCGTTCGCGCTGACGCTCGTGAAGCCGCACGAGTGCGGGATCGGCGGCGAGTGCCCGATCATCATCAAGCGCGCCGGCACGGCGCAACCATTCGTGATCAGCGGCCAGGGCCGCGCGCCGCGGTCACTCACGATCGAGCGTGTCCGCGAGCTCGGGCTGCGCGACATTCCGGGGACCGGGCTCATCGCCGCGGCGACGCCGGCCACCGTCGGCGCGCTGACCACGGCACTCATCGAAGCGGGCACGCTGAGGCTCGCGGAGACGCTCGGGCCCGTCGTCGACCTGGCCCGCGACGGGTACGCGGTCTACCCCGCGATGCGGACGTCGATCGCGTCGGTGCAGGCGCGAATCGCGCGATGGCCGTCGACCGCCGAGATCTACCTCGACGGCGGCGTGCCGGAGGTCGGCCGGATCATCCGCAACACGGCGTGGGCGGACGCGATGACGCAGCTCCTCGATGCCGAGACGCGGCGCCGGGGTGACGGCCGCGAGGCTGGGCTCGAAGCCGCGCGCGACACGTTCTACCGCGGCCCGATCTCCGACCGGATCGAAGCGTTCGTCGGACCAGCACGCACGGAAGGTCGGACGCCCGATGGCGAGCCACCGGCCGCGTTGACCCTGGACGACCTCGCCGCACATCGGACCACCGTCGAGACGCCGCTCGCCTTTCGGTACCGCGGACTGGACGTCTTCAAGTGCCCACCGTGGAGCCAGGGCCCGGTGTTCCTGCAGCAGCTGGCGCTGCTCGCCGGCGACGACCTCGGCCGGCTGGGCCACAACTCCGTCGAGTACATCCACATCGTCACCGAGGCGGCAAAGCTCGCGTTCGCCGATCGCGAGGCGTTCTACGGCGACCCCGAGTTCGTGTCCGTGCCGATGGATCGGCTGCTCTCGCCCGAGTACAACCGCGAGCGCCGCGCGCTGATCGATGCGGCGCACGCCTCCCGGGAGCTGCGGCCCGGCTCCGGCGCCCCGGCCGGCATCCGCCCGGCGTTCGAGGACGAGCGCGCGGAAGGCGACACCACCCACGTCGACGTCATCGATGCCGAAGGCAACCTGTTCACGGCCACG
>DASSHR010000250.1:0-1948 GCA_035692745.1 Candidatus Limnocylindrales bacterium
GTCGGGTCGCTAGATTCGTTCGAAGCGGTCGACGGGCAGCACGAACACCGTCGCGCCGCCGACCTCGACCTCGAGCGGGTAGGGCATGAAGAACTCGCCCGGCTCCATGATCGGCGGCATCGGGTTCACGACCTGCGTCCGCGACGTGCAGTGCTCGGCGATGATCGACATCACGTCATCGACCTGGGCGTCCTCGACGCCGAGCACGATCGTGGCGTTCGACTGCTTCAGGAAGCCGCCGGAGGAATGGAGCCGCGTGGCGCGGTAGTCCTTCTCGAGAAGGCCGTCGACGAGGGCCCCTGCATCCTCGTTGTGGATGATCGCGACCACGAGCTTCACGTGCCGGAGTATAGGCAGCGCGTTGCCGGTGCCTCGACCGGGCGTTCGATTGACGGGCCTTCCCGGTGCTGTAGGATCGGCTCCCGTGACGCCCGACCCCCTCCTCCTTGCCGCGATCCGTGCCGTTGCGCGCAGCGGTGACCCCGACGCCACGCTCGACGAGCTGCTCGAGATCTGCCTGCGCGCGGGCGGGGCCGAGCGCGCCGCCGCGTTCCTGTGGGATGCGAGTCGTGGCGGCCTCGCGGCAGCGGGCTCCCGTGGCTATGCAGACGGCGAGCTCGAAGCCCTGGATGCTGCGGTCGGCGGCGCCGACCATCCCGTCCAGCTCGCCGCGCAGGAGCGGATCCAGACCACGAGCCAGCCGGACAACGGCCATCGCCTGACGGCCGCCTGGCCGATCGTGGTCGGGCGCGACGGCATCGAGGAGCCCATCGGCGCGCTGGCGCTCGAGCTCGATGCGCCGCCCAGCGCGGAGACCACCGAGCGCGTCAGTGCGCTCGCCGACCTGATCGCCATCGTCGTCGATCGTGCGCGGCTGGCCGAGAGCGCCGCCGAGCGCATCGATTGGGCGGAGCGGGTCGCCAATTCGGATCAGCTCACCGGCCTCGCCAACGCGCACACGCTCGCCCGCGTCCTCGAGCTCGAGGTTGCGCGAGCTGCCCGCCAGGGTTCGGACCTTTCCGTCGCGCTGTTCGACGTCGACGACATGGACGCCTTCAACGCGGCGAACGGCCGGCCGGCAGGTGACGACGTGCTCCGCGAGGTCGCCGCGCGGATCACCGAGACGATCCGGTTCGTCGACACGGCGGCCCGCTGGGGCGGCGACGAGTTCATGCTCGTGGCCCCTGGCGCGAAGGGCACCACGGTCGTGCAGCGCATCGTGGACGCGGTCGCGGCCCGGCCGCTGCGGGGTGACCTGCGGGCCACGGTGTCCGCCGGCCTGGCGCGCTTCCCGACGGATGGAACCCACGGCGACGAGCTGCTCGTCGCGGCGAAGGCCGCGGTCCGGGCGGCCAAGGAACAGGGCCCGGGCACGATCGGCGAGGCCGCGAAAGCCGCTTCGTAGGCGATCAGCGCCCCAACCGGCATGGGCCGGGGGGCGCGACAGGCCTTGCGGCGCGGCAGGCCCTCGGGGCGCGGGGGGCCGGGCGGCGCGGCAGGCCTCGCGGCGCGTTGGGCCTTGTCACGCTGGGCGTGCACTGCAGCGGAAATGACCCTCGCTCACGCCGCCGTCGTGTGGTTTTCGTCGCGCCAAGCGCGATTTGGGTCGGCCGGCGGGACGAAACGCGCGTTTCGGTGGGTGATGCGCGCGATATCCGCTGCAGTGCACGCTGGCCGAGAAGTCCAGCGCGCCGGAAGCCTGGATCCGATCAGGTATCCGCTGGATGGAACGCTGGGCGGGAACCCGAGCGCCGTTCAGTTGGCGCTGTGGGGAGCTCAACTGGCGCCGTGGGCAGCTCCCGCCGCAACGACCTGGGTCGGGGTGGTGGCACCCGGCCCCGGCTCCAGCGAGAGCGCGACGGTCACCCCATCCCCGAGGGACGCGTGCGCCGTCGCGAAGGAAGCGGTTCCGTTCTTGCTCACCGTGAAGGCACCGATCGGCACCGGT
>DASSHR010000251.1:0-1473 GCA_035692745.1 Candidatus Limnocylindrales bacterium
AAGCTCGCCTGGCTGCGCCAGCTCATGGACTGGCAGCGCGACGTCAGCGACGCGACCGAGTTCGTCGAGGGCGTCAAGCTCGACATCTTCCAGGACCAGGTCTTCGTGTTCACCCCGAAGGGGGACATCAAGGACCTGCCGGCCGGCGCGACGCCGCTCGACTTCGCGTACCGCATCCACACGGACGTCGGGCACAAGACGATCGGCGCGAAGGTCAACAACCGCCTCGTCCCGCTCGACTACCGGCTCAAGAACGGCGACATCGTCGAGGTCGTCACGACGCGCGCGGGGCACGGCCCGTCACGCGACTGGCTGAACCTCGTCCGCACCCAGCATGCCCGCGAGAAGATCCGGCAATGGTTCAAGCGCCAGGAGCGTGACGAGAACATCGTCCACGGCCGCGAGTCGCTCGATCGCGAATGTCGGCGCCTGGCCCGCACCTCCACGGCCGCGATCGGCAACGAGAAGCTCATCGAGGTCGCGCGCCAGCTGAACTACGAAACGATTGACGACTTCCTCGCCGCCATCGGCTACGGCGCGGTCAGCCCGCAATCCGTGGTGATGCGCCTCGGCGTCGTCGACGATGCGCAATCGACGCTGCCGACGACCGCCCCACCGGTCCAGCCGGCCCGCGCCGGCGGCGTCCGCGTCAAGGGAGTGGGGGACCTGCTCGTCCGGTTCGCCAAGTGCTGCCACCCGATCCCGGGCGACCCGATCCAGGGCTTCATCACCCGCGGCAAGGGCGTCACCGTCCACCTGCGCTCCTGCCCGACGGTCCTGAACGAGCGCGAGATCACGCGCCTCATCGACGTCGAGTGGGAGGCCGCGCCCCAGCAGACCTACCCGATCGCGATCCGCGTCGAGGCGTTCGACCGCACCGGACTGCTCAACGACATCACCCAGGTCGTCGCCGAGGCGAAGGTCAACATCGTCGCCGCCGACGTGTCGGTGGAGCCGGATCACACGGCGGTGGTCCGGGCGACGCTCCAGGTCGCCTCGGTCAGCCAGCTCTCGCGCGTGCTGTCGCGCATCGAGCAGCTCAAGGACGTCCACTCGGTGCAGCGCGACTTCGGCTGAGAGGCTCGACCGTCGGCGAGCGGCCGATAGACTCCCTGCGATGCCGTCCTTCCGTGCGCCGCGAGGCACCCGCGACCTGCTCCCGCCAGATCGGGTCGCGCTCGCGCGCCTCGAGCGGATCGCCGCCGACCTCGCGGGCAGGTACGGCTACCACCCGATCGAGACGCCGCTGTTCGAGCAGGCCGCGGTCTTCGAGCGCGGGATCGGCGCGGTAACGGACGTCGTCGAGAAGGAGCTGTTCCTCCTCGAGCCGCGCAAGGAGGACGGCGAGCGCTGGGCGCTCCGCCCGGAGCCCACCGCGGGCATCGTCCGCGCCTACGTCGAGCATGGGATGCAGACCTGGCCGCAGCCGGTGAAGCTGACCATGACCGGCCAGATGTTCCGCTACGACCGACC
>DASSHR010000252.1:0-1339 GCA_035692745.1 Candidatus Limnocylindrales bacterium
TTGCCGATCTGCGAGGCGCCCTTGCCGGCCTCGTGCAGCACGCGCACGCGAATGACCGGGTTGTTCTCGATGCGGAACTTGATGGGCCACGTCCGGCCGAACGACTTGTACGTCGATGGCCCGACGTCGATCGAGCCGACCTGCAGCCGGGCGATCGTGACCGTCACCCGGAACGAGTACGGCTCGAGCCTGAGCTTCGAGACATCCCAGTTCGCGAGGTAGTAGCTGTCCTCGCCGGACGTCTGGCCGATGCGGAGGCGCTCCGACAGGGTCGACGTCGAGGTGAGGGTCTTGACGGGCGTGCACGCCGAGCCCTCGACCCGACAGATCGTCACGATCAGCCCGTCGAGCAGCGACGCGTCGAAGTTGGCCGCGTTGCCCGCTTCGACGCCGAGCGGCGGCAGGAAGTGGAAGGGCTCGCCGTAGCTCGACAGCGAGGTGGTCGAAGCGGTGGTGGGCGCCGCGCCGGCGGGCGTCGAGGCATCGGCCGCCGGCGTCTTGCCGAAGGCTGGCGTCGCCGCGGCGAGCAGGGACCCGGCCGCGAGCACGAAGGTCATGACGGTCGTCGGCAGGGCGCGACGCAGGGCGCGACGCCGGGTGCCGCTGCGGGCGTCCGCGCGAGGCGGTCTGTGCAGGAGCTCGAGCGCGTTCATGGGCTGGACCTCACTTCCGTGCATGGACCTGGCCATCCCAGCGTCCATGTCCCGGATGGTTCACCCGGCCCGTTGGAAATCGGTTGCAACCGTGTGGCACTCAGTGGCCGCTGGCCGGGCCGCAGCCGCCCCCTCCGGCCGTGACGGTCAGGAGTCGGGCCGTGCTGTCGATGACGACCCGACCGAATGTCGCCTCCGCGAACACGAGATCGGCGCCCGGGCGACGGCCGCACAGGGACCATGCGACCACCGCGCTTGCACCGGGCCCGAGGCTGCGGACGAGCTTCGGCGTGGTGGGCCGCAGCACGACGCCCGACGGCGCGCGAAGGCGGACGGCGACTTTCGCGATCGTTGCCGGCCCGAGGTTCCGAACCGTCGCGCGGGCGGTGACCCACGTGCCGGCGGGCGCCGTCGACGGGCTGATCACCAGCTCGATCGTGATCGGGCTCACCACGACCTGCCCGCGGACGGCAGCGCCGGACGCGCCCAAGGCGGGCACGGGCGTGGGCGCGGGCGCGATCACCGCGCCGGCGATTGCCAGCGCGAGCGCCCTGGCGACCCTGCTCACCGCGCCGGGATCACCCGCGCCGGCTGACGCTGATCGACAGCCCGAGCCGGCGGCGGACGAACCACGCCCCGAACGCGACCGCGGCCAGTGCGAGCAGCACCAGCACCCACGGGTTCTG
>DASSHR010000253.1:0-1341 GCA_035692745.1 Candidatus Limnocylindrales bacterium
GCTCGACGGTGGCGAGAGCGAGAACGGCGACGTCGGCGAGGACATCCTGCGCTCGATCGCCGAGTACAACCGCGACGACGTGCTCTCGAACTGGAAGCTGCGCGACTGGCTGGAGCTGCGCCGCGTCGAGCTCGAGCAGCAGGCGGGTCGCGAGATCCCGCGGCCGCCCACGGAGCCCGAGGCGACGGACCCGGAGCCGCTGAGCGAAGAGCAGCAGCGCATCGCGGACCTGGTCGCGGCGCTGTCAGATGGCGTCCCGGCGGACGAGGCGGACCGCACTCGTGAGCAGCACGGGCAGTGGCTGCTTGCCCAGCTCCTCGATTGGCACCGGCGCGAGGACAAGGCGTTCTGGTGGCGGTTCTTCGAGCTGTGCGGGATGACTGACGAGGAGCTCGTCGACGAGCGCGAGGCGCTCGGCAGGATCACGTTCGACGCCAACCTCGGACTGGACAAGCAGGCGATCCTCGAGCGCTATCGCTTCCCGATCCAGGACCACGGGATGAAGGTCGGCCGGGACGTGGTGAACCCGGAAAGCGTCAAGCCCGGCGAGGGCAGGACCATGTCATTCAGCACCTGCGGCACGGTCGTGGCCATCGACGAGATCGCGCAGACGATCACGCTGCGCCGCGGGGCGAAGGGCCAGTCGATGGGCCGGCCGAAGGCGCTGATCCCGTACGACATTGTCCGCACGCCGGAGCAGCGCGCGGCACTCCAGCGGATCGCCCGCCGCGTGCTCGACCTCGGCGTCGACGCGAACATCACCTCCACCGGCGCGCCGGCGCCCTACCGCGCGGCGCGGGACCTGCTGCTGCGGCGACCGCCGCGGGGTGTCGGCATCGGGGTCGATGGTGGGCTCGTCTTCGAGGACGAGGCGCAGCTGGCTGCGGCGGTGCGGCTCGGCCTGTCGATCGAGCACGGGACGCTCGCGATCCAGGGGCCGCCGGGCCGCGGCAAGACGTACACCGGCGCCCAGATGATCGTGGCGCTGGTGCGCGAGGGCCGGCGGGTCGGGGTCACGGCGAACAGCCACAAGGTCATCGGCAACATGCTCGATGCCATCGCGAAGGCGGCACGGGACGCCGAGCCGCCGCTCCCCCAGCCGATCCGCATCGGCCAGAAGCCCGGCACCGGCGAAGAGCCGACGTCGCCGGCGGCGGCGAAGCTGGACTCCAACAAGGCGGTGCGACAGGCGCTCGCGAACCGCGACGTCGATGTCGTGGGCGGCACGGCATGGCTGTGGTCCGACGACGAGGTGGAGGGCTCCATCGACGTGCTGTTCGTCGACGAAGCCGGCCAGTTCTCGCTCGCGAACACGGTCGCGGTGTCCACCGCGGCGGACTC
>DASSHR010000254.1:0-9371 GCA_035692745.1 Candidatus Limnocylindrales bacterium
GAATGGGCGTCCCAACGGCAATGGCGCAGGCCAGGGCAGCGTGAGCGGCCCGGGTGGCGCGGTCGACCTTCGATCGCTCGGGCTCGGCCGCCGCCCGGATGTCGACTACGTCTCGCCGTTGCGTGGCGGCGTCATGCCGGAGGCCGGGCCGCTCGAACGCCCCGGCTCGCGCACGGCGACGCTCCCGTCGATCGCGCCCGCCGATCCGGTCACCACGGACGACGCCGTTGCCGGCGCACCCCTGGCGGATCGCGACGTCGAGCCGGCGCTCCCGGACGAGCTCCGGGCGCGGGCGGCCGCGGAGGCCGGTTCGGCAACCATCCCGATGGAAGCGGCCCCGGCAGGGAGCACGTTGCATGTTCGGTTCGGCGGCGTCCCGGCAGCACGCCTGATCCTGGCGATGGAGACATTCCGCCAGATCGCGCGGGAGCGGCCGGGCGAGACGCGGGTGGTCGTGCACGTGCCGGCACAGGGCGGCACCGCGCTGCCGATGGAGCTTCGCGCAGGCGTCGCCTACGACGCCGAGCTGCTCGCCGAGGTGCGCCGCCGCCTGGGCGAGGGGATCGTGGCGCTGCAGGTCAGCCCGCCGGCCTGAGCCGCATGCCTCCCGGGAGACCTTCGCGGTGGCAATTGCGCGGGCGCATGTGCCGATGCGACCGGCGCAGAGCTAGCCCGCGCGGCTACCAGCGCCCGTAGGCTGGATGCCCGGGTCCCACGGGCACGAAGGTCGCCCGACCGCGGGCCGTGACCTCGCCGCCCGCCTCCACCTGCGTCTCCACCGTGACGCGGTCCGGTGCGACCTCGACTGCTCGCCCGACGAGCCGCAACGGGGATCCGGAAGGCGTCGGGCGGCGGAAGCGGACGCTCATCTCCGACGTGACGGTTGACGGCGCCTCGCTGGCCCAGCCGGCCGCCTGGAGCGCGGCGATGGCGGTCCAGTTCGAGTGGCAGTCGATCAATGTGCCGAGGATTCCGCCGTTGACGAAGCCGTCGAACGCCTCGTGCTCTGGCCGCGGCTGCCACTCGGCAACCACGGTGTCGTCACCCGCGTCGAAGCTGCGGATCCCGAGGCCGCGCTCGTTCTTCGGGCCGCAACCGAAGCAGCGGCCGTCGGGCGCGAACTGCTCCTGGAGCGACAACCCACGCACGAACCCGAGTGTAAGGAGTGGTACCGGGGGAGGGAGTCGAACCCTCACGGGGTTTCCCCCAATCGATTTTGAATCGATCGTGGCTGCCGTTACACCACCCCGGCGCGTCGCAAAATCGTACACGCGGGAGCGGGGAACCAGTCGCATTCCGCGGTCGTCTGGCGCGGGACCGATGCTAGACTCGCGGCCCTTCCCACACGCCGTCCGGAGGACACCCCCGACGTTGGAGGACCTTCGCGCGACGACGGTCACCGAGGACCCCGTCCAGCGCAGAGACCTGATCCTGCTCGAACGTGCGCGCGAGGGCGACCTCGCGGCGTTCAACGACCTCGTCGTCGTGTACCAGGACATGCTGTTCGCGCTGGTCGTACGGATGGTGCCCGACCGAGACCAGGCGTCCGACGCCGTCCAGGAGGCGTTCTTCAGCGCGTACCGGAACATGGCCGGCTTCCGCGGCGGGAGCGTGAAGTCGTGGCTCAGCCGCATCGCCATCAACGCGGCGATGGACGCGCAGCGGCTGAAGAAGCGTCGCCCGGCCGACCCCTATCCGGAGCTCGAGGACGACACGTGGCAGCCGCCCGCGGGCGCCTCCGCGGATCCCGAGGTCACGGCGCTCAAGACCGAACGCCATCGGGCGCTGGATCGGGCCCTGGCCCAGATCACGAACGACCAGCGGACCGCGATCGTGCTCTACGACGTCGAGGGCTATGACTACGCGGAGATCGCCGAGCTCACGAACGTCTCCGTCGGGACGGTGAAGTCACGCATCCATCGTGGGCGCCTCGCGCTGCGCGGCCTCCTGCTCGAGAAGATGGACCTGTTCCGTGCCTGAGCGCGACGACGACCTGCAGCCGGCCGGCGGCCAGGACGAGGCGGCGCTCGCGATCGTGGCGCGCCATGCGCTCCACGACGAGGAGCTCGTTGCCGCCCTCGCTGCCGGCGCGCTCGATGGCGACGACGAGGCGGATGAGCGATCCCGAGCCAAGGCGCTCGTCGACCGCTGTCCTGCCTGCCGCGCGGTCCATGACGACGTCGCAGCGATCGGTGACGCGCTGCACGGGGCCGCTACGTTCACCGCGAAGGCGCCTCGCGATTTCCGCCTCAGCGTCGAGGACGCCCACCGGCTCGGTGGAACGGTGATCACCCGCGGCCCCGTGTCGGCACTCGGCCGCGCGCTGGCCGGATTCGCCCGCCCGATCGGCGCGTCGGTCGCCGCGATCGGGCTCGTCGGCGTGCTCGTGGGCTCGGCGTTCGTCGGCGCGGCCGGCACGCCCCAGCGGAACACGGTGGATACCGGCAGCACGACCGCCGGAGCGGCGAGCAGCGCAGCCGCGGCCGAGGCCTCCAGCAGCTTGGAGATCGCGGCGGGTCCCACCACCAGCCCGAAGGCATCCGATCAGCGCTTCACGGCTCCGACCCCGGCGCCGACCCTGGAGGCCGCGCCGACGGCATGGCTGCTCATCGTGTCGGTGCTGGCGATCGTGCTCGGGCTCGGGCTGTTCGCGTACGGGACCATCGCCGGGCGTCGCAGGGAGCGGCGCACCGAAACTCGTTGACGCGGGAACCATTTTCTGAACCCGCGCGTCACTCGGCCACGATGCACCCCACCGAACACTCGCAGCACGATCCCGTGCTGATCGCCGGCCTCGCGGCCGATGACCTGAACCCCACGGACCAGTCCCGCGCCACTGCGCTCATCGATTCGTGCCACGAGTGTCGCTCCCTCCGTGACGACCTCCTGGCCATCGCCCAGGCGACTCGCGCATTGCCTGTGCTGCCCGCCCCGCGCGACTTCCGGATCACCCCCGAGGAGGCCGCCGGCCTGACGCGGACCGGCCGCAGGCGGACCGGCTGGTTCGACCGGTTCCTCGGCGCGATCCTGCGAACCGGATCGTTCGCGCGCCCGCTCGCGGCCACGTTCACGACCCTGGGACTCGTCGGCATCTTCGTGGCCGGGGCGCTGCCCGGCCTGTTCGGCGCCGCGTCGAGACCCGCGCCCGAGACCGTGACAGGCGCCGGCGCGGTGGGCGCGACGACGGCGTCGTCCGCCCCAGGCGCGATGTACGGCCCACAGCTCGCCTCGGCGGCGCCCGACGACAATGGCTACGGGACGAAGGACGCGGCGCATGCCTCCGGTGAGCCCGCCGCCGAGTGGCGCGGAAGCGACGCCGAGCCATCCACCCCCGACGCACGGGAGCTCGCGCGCCAGCGGGACGAGCAGGCCACCGGCCTCCTGCTCTGGGGATCCGTCACGCTGCTCGGCGTCGGGCTGGCGCTGTTCGCGCTCCGCCTCGCGGGTCGCCGCCTCCGCTGACCCCGGCCCTACAATCGGGCCTCCATGGAACGCCTGATGCTGCTCGACGGCTTCGGGCTCGTGTACCGCGGCTACTACGCCCTCCCGCCGCTCACGACCTCGAAGGGTGAGCTGGTGAACGGCGTCTTCGGCTTCTGCAGCATCGTCCTGCGCGGTTTCGCGGACCTCAAGCCGGACTACGTCGCGGTCTGCTTCGACCTTTCGGGGCCGACGTTCCGGCACGAGCAGTACGCCGAGTACAAGGCCACGCGGTCGCGTATGCCCGACGACCTGGCGGCGCAGTTCCCGAAGGTACGCGAGGTCGTGAAGGCCCTCCGAATCCCGGTCTACGAGCAGCAGGGCTTCGAGGCGGACGACGTGATCGGTGCGCTCACGCTCCAGGCGGAGGCGAAGGACGTCGAGACGACGATCGTGACGGTCGATCTCGACATGCTCCAGCTCGTCAGCGATCGAACGAGGGTGATGACCACCCGATCGGGCGTCGAGAACACCGTCATCTACGACCCGGCGCGGATCTGGGAGCGCTACCAGCTTCGACCCGATCAGATGATCGACTACAAGGCGCTCAAGGGCGATCCCACCGACAACATCCCGGGCGTGCCCGGGGTTGGGGAGAAGACGGCCGCAAAGCTCATCCACGAGTGGAACGACCTCGACAACCTGTACGCCCACATCGACGAGGTGAAGCCCGAGAAGCTGCGCGAGAAGCTCCAGGAGCACCGCGACGGCGTGTATCGCGGCAAGGACCTGACGACGATCGTGCGCGACGTGCCGTCGATCTCGCTGGACCTCGAGGCGGCGCGGCTCGCCGACTACGACCGCGAGACCGTGATCCGCCTCTTCCGCGAGTACGAGTTCCGGACGCTCATCGAGCGGTTGCCCGCGATGTCCGGCGAGAGCGCGGTCGAGAAGGTCCAGGCGCTGCGCGAGGTGGCGACGAGCGGCAACGTGCCGGCGGCGCGCGTCGGCACGGAACGGCCCGCGGGCTGGGGCTCCGGACGGCCCATCCGCGCCGGCTCCATGGGCGGCGATGGCCTGCAGCTCTCGCTCGACTTCGACACGGTCGGCGGCGGGGCTTCGCGGGGGGCGGGGCCGTCGGGCGCCGCGATGGATGCGGGCGGGGCCGGCCCCGACGGCGTGGCGCGCGAGCCCGAGCGGTTCGACGACCTGCCAACGGCACTCGCGGCGACGATCGAGAACCTGAACCTCATCGGGGTCTTGGAGGCCGACCAGCTCGCGTCGGTGGAGGAGTGGCTCGCAGCGCAGACGGTCGTCGGTGCATCGTTCGTTGCGGACGATCCGCGGCCTCGTCGGGGCACGGCGCAGGCATTCGCGGTCGCCGGCCGGGACGGCCGCGTGGTCGCCGCGTTCGGGAACGAGGCAGCCGACGGGCTGCGCCACATGGTCGAGGCGCGCGACATCCCGATCGTGGCCCACGAAGCCAAGCCGATCCTCCAGGTCCGCTTCGCGACCGAGCCGGGCACGAAGGGCACCCGCATCGACTTCGACACGCAGATCGCGGCCTACGTGCTCAACGCGGCGCTCCGCTCGCAGTCGATCGCCGACGTCGTCGCCGAGCGCCTGGACCTCGTCCTGCCACCGCCGAAGGAGCTGCCGCCCGTGCACCGCGCCGGCCTGGAGGCGTTGGCGGCCCTCGCCGTCCGCGACCCGCTGGCGCGCTCGCTCCAGGAGGAGGGCCTCGATCGGCTGTATCGGGAGATCGAGCTGCCGCTCGTCCCTGTGCTGGCGCGCATGGAAGCGGACGGGATCGCGGTCGATCTCGATGCGCTGGCGGTGCTCGATCGCGAGTTTGCCACGGAGATCGCGCGCCTCGAGGACGAGATCTACGGCGCGGTGGGCCACCAGTTCACGATCGGCTCGCCAAAGCAGCTCGGCGACATCCTGTTCATCGAGCTCCAGCTGCCGAAGGGCAAGCGGACGAAGACCGGCTACTCGACCGATGCGTCGGTGCTCGAAGAGCTCGTCGGCGTGCACCCGGTGATCCAGCCGATCCTCGACTGGCGCATCTATACGAAGCTGCGCTCGACCTATGTCGAAGCACTACCGACGCTGATCGCCGACGACGGCCGGCTGCACACCACGTTCCACCAGGCGGTGGCGGCGACCGGGCGCCTGTCTTCGTCGGACCCGAACCTGCAGAACATCCCGATCCGGACGCCGCTCGGGCGCCGCATCCGGCGGGCGTTCGTGGCCGGATCGCCCGACACCACGCTGGTGGCCGCCGACTACTCGCAGATCGAGCTCCGGATCATCGCCCACGTGGCGTCGGACGTGCACCTCAAGGAGGCGTTCGAGCGCAAGGCGGACATCCATCGGGAGACCGCCGCACGGGTGCTGCACAAAGCGCCCGAGGAGATCACCGCCGACGAGCGGTCGATGGCCAAGATGGTCAACTTCGGGCTCGCGTACGGCATGAGCGACTTCGGGCTGTCCTCGCGGGCCGGCATCAGTCGCCAGGAGGCGCAGGAGTTCATCAATGCGTACTTCGCCGCGTACTCCGGGATCAGCTACTACATGCTCCACATCAAGGACCAGGCGCGTCGCCAGGGCTTCGTGACGACGCTGCTCGGCCGGAAGCGTTCCATCCCCGAGCTGCACGCCGCCAACGCGGCGCTCCGCGGGGCGGGCGAGCGGATGGCGATCAACATGCCGATCCAGGGGACCGCCGCCGACATCGTCAAGATCGCGATGATCCGGCTCGCCGATCGGCTGGCCGAGGGCGGCTTCCGCTCGCGGATGCTGCTCCAGGTCCACGACGAGCTGTTGCTCGAGGTGCCCACCGACGAGGTCGATCGGCTCGTCCCGCTGCTGCGCGAGACGATGGAGGGCGCGCTCCCGCTGACGGTGCCGCTCACTGTCGACGTGAAGGTCGGCACGGACTGGGAAGGCATGACGCCGTTGACGCGCCAGGACGCGGTGCTCGCCGAAGCAGACGAGGCGCCGGCCGAGGTGCCGGCAGGTGGCTGAGCCCTCGCAACGCCATCGACTGGCGGCAACCTAGCGATGCCGGAGCTGCCCGAGGTCGAAACGGTGGTCCGCGACCTGCGGAAGCTGGTCGTGGGCGCGCGCATCACGGGCGTGCGTGTCGGCTGGCTGAAGACGCTCCGATCCCAGGACCCGGCGGCGTTCGAGGCCGCGGTGGTGGGCCGGACCATCATCGGCACGTCGCGGCGGGCGAAGCTCGTCGTGCTCGATCTCGACGACGGCTCGGCGATCACGATTCACCTGAAGATGACGGGCCAGCTGTTCGTCGTCCGCACCGGGTCGATGGAGGATCCGTACCTCCGGCTCGTGCTGACCTTCGAGGACGGCCGCGAGCTCTGGTTCCGCGATATCCGCAAGTTCGGGCGCGTGGGCGTCGCTCGCCGCGAGGGCGTTGACGGCGACCTCGTCGGTGAGCTCGGTGGCGCGAAGGGGTTCAAAGGCTTCGGGCCCGAGCCGCTGGATCCGGCCTTCACCGTGCGTCGGTTCCGAGCCGGCATTCGGGGCCGTCGCGGGCGCCTGAAGCCGCTGCTGCTCGACCAGGGGTTCCTCGCCGGCGTGGGCAACATCTATGCCGACGAGGCGCTGTGGGCGGCGCGCCTGCATCCGCTCCGGTCAGCTGCCTCGCTGCGGCCGGCCGACGAGGGGCGGCTGTACCGGGAGATCGTGCGGATCCTCGCCGAGGCCGTGGCACGCCGTGGATCGTCGATCGACGACTACACGGCGCCCGAAGGCGACGGCTCGATGCAGGAGCGGCTGCTCGTCTACCAGCGCGCCGGCGAGCCGTGCGCGCGATGCGGCCGGCCGGTCCGTCGGATCGTGATCGGTGCGCGATCGACGCACTTCTGCTCGTGGTGCCAGCGCCTGCCCGCGGGGGACAAGGCGGGCGCGGCCGCGATCCTGCGAGGGATGGAGCCGCGGCCGGAGCGTCGACGCTCACCGGAGGCGCAGCCGCCCGAGGCAACGATCCGAACAGGCCCGCGCTGGACGGAGATCGGCGGTCTCGACGCCGCGATCGGCAGGACCGGGTCGTCGCGACGCGCGGCCGCGGTGCCGGCTTCGGAGCGGGCGCGTCGGGCGGCGGCGACGAAAGCCGCGGCGGCCACGCGTCGTGCCAAGGCGCGCGCCGTGGGCAGTGCAGGCAACGCCGGGGCGGCCGGCGACGCGGGCGGCGCCTGATGTCGATCCTTCGCCTCGAGGGCGTCCACCGCGAGGTCGGGACGTTCGTGATCCTCGACCGGATCGATGCCGCCATCGCGATCGGCGATCGGGTGGGCCTCGTCGGGCCGAACGGGGCGGGCAAGACGACGCTCTTGCGGATCGCCTCCGGAATCGACGAGCCGGACGCCGGCAAGGTCTCGCGCAAGCGCGACCTGACGATCGGGATCCTCGCCCAGGAGGCCCATTTCGACGAGCGCTTCATGGCCGCGCCGAACTTGCGCGCTGCCGTTCGCCACGGCGCGGCGCACCTGGAATCCATGGCGACGGAGCTCGAGGCGCTCGAGCATGCCCATCGGGCCGCGGAGCCGGAGTACGAGTCGCTCCAGCACCGATTCGAGGCGCTCGGCGGCTACACGCTGGACCAGCGCGTCGACGAGGCGCTGTCCGGCCTCGGCTTCAGCGACGCCGATCTCGATCGGCCGCCCACGTCGCTGTCCGGCGGCGAGCAGACGCGCGCCACGCTCGCCCGGCTCGTGATCGCCGCGCCGGATCTCCTGTTCCTCGACGAGCCCACGAACCACCTCGACCTGGGTGCGCTCGAATGGCTGGAGGATCACCTGCGCCGCCGATCGGGCTCGCTCCTCGTCGCGTCGCACGACCGGGCCTTCCTCGACGCCACGGTCACGCGGATCTGGGAGCTGCGCGACCGGAAGCTCACGGCGTTCCGAGGTGACTACAGCTCGTACCACCGGCAACGCGAGGAGCGGGATGCGCTCGCGCTGAAGTCCGCGGAGAGCCACGAGCAGCTGGTTACCCGCGAGCGCGAGCTGGTCCAGACGTACCGAAGCCATCGAAAGATGGCCAAGATGCACGAGCACGAGGCGCGGCTCGAGAAGCTGCTCGAGCAGCGCGTCGACGCCCCGAAGGCATCGCGCAAGCTCCGACTGCCGGGTGCCGGGCTGGTCGGTGGCGGCCCGGTGCGATCCGGCGAGATCGTAGTCCGGGTCGACGAGCTCGTCGTCGGATATCTGCCGGCGCCGGGGGCCCTCGATGGGGCCGGCGAGCCCGCGCAGCCCGTCCGCGTGGCGCGGGCACCGTTCCTCGCCGCGCGGCGCGGCGACCGGATCGGCATCGTCGGCCCGAACGGCGCCGGCAAGACCACGCTGCTGCGCACGATCGCCGGGGAGCTGCCGCCGCTCGACGGCGCGGTCTCGTTCGGCCACCAGGTCCAGCTCGGCTACCTCGCCCAGCTGCGGGCCGCGGCGATCCCGGGCGCGACGGTTCTGGATGCGCTTCTCGAATCCGTGCCCGTGACCCCGGGCGAGGCCCGCAGCTACCTGGCGCGGTTCCTGTTCCGCGGCGACGACGTGCTCAAGGAGGTCAGGCTCCTGTCCGGTGGCGAACGCTCCCGCCTCGAGCTCGCGCTGCTCGGGGTGATGCCGTCGAACGTCTACCTGCTCGACGAGCCGACGAACCACCTCGACGTGGTTGCGCGCGAGGCGATCGAGACGTTCCTCACCGAGACGCCGGCGACGATGCTCGTCGTGTCGCACGATCGACGCTTCCTCGACACGGTGTGCGAGCGGCTCTGGGTGGTCGATGACGGCGCCGTGGCGCCGTTCGACGGCGGCTATCGGGCCTGGCGCGCCGCAGTGTCCGACGGCTGGACGGTCGAAGCCGAGCTCAGGCGCCAGGCCATCCGCATGCAACCGGCATCGATCCCGACGGGCGCCGACGCCCTGTCG
>DASSHR010000255.1:0-6187 GCA_035692745.1 Candidatus Limnocylindrales bacterium
CGAAGGCGCGGTACTCGGCCTCGCCCTTGAGCGCCAGGTACTTGGTGATCGCCGCGGTCAGCGACGTCTTGCCATGGTCGATGTGGCCGATCGTGCCGATGTTCACGTGCGGCTTGGTTCGCTCGAACTTCTTCTTGGCCACAGGACCAGTCTCACTCCATCTCTTGCTGGCGATTCCGAACCCCGCGGGCACGGCTTCGCCGGGGAACACTCGCTTCCAGGGAGCTTTCCTGAGGTCATGGAGCCCACAATCGGGTTCGAACCGATGACCTCTTCCTTACCAAGGAAGTGCTCTGCCGACTGAGCTATGTGGGCCCGAGGGCTTCGCGAGTGGAGCCGACGACGGGACTCGAACCCGGAACCGGCGGTTTACAAAACCGCTGCTCTACCAATTGAGCTACGTCGGCGCGCACGGCAAACCAAGGCCTGTCGGAGCGCCGGGAGATGATAGGTTGCCTCCGTGGAACCGGTCAAGCGTGCCCCGATCGGGCGGCGACGGACCAGCCGCATGCGCCGCGGCTAGCCCGGCAGCAGGTCCGAGGCGCCCGGATCGGGCGGTTCGATCTCGGCCGTGGGCGCCGGTGGCTTCGGCTTCGACGCCCGCTTCGCCCGGGGCGTTGCCGGGGCGGCGGACGCCGGAGTCGGTGCGTCGATGGTCGGCGCCGCTCGCTGGCCGAGCACCTCGAAGAGGAGGACGGAGCCGGCCACCGCCGCGTTGAGCGAGCCGATCGACCCACGCATCGGGATCTTCACGAACAGGTCGCACCGGCGGCGGACCGCCGGCGACAGCCCGTGCCCCTCGCTGCCGACCACGAGGGCCAGCGCTCCGCGCAGGTCGGCCTCGCGCGCCGCGAGCGGCGCTTCGCCATCGGAGCCGACGATCCGAATTCCGCGCAGGTGGAGATCGGTGAGGCTGCCCGGCAGGTCGTCGACCGGGGCGAGGAGGAGGTGCTCGGTCGCGCCGGCGGAGGCCTTGACGGCCGCCGGGGAAAGCGGGGCCTGCCGCTCCGTCGGGAAGATGACGCCATGGACGCCCGCCGCCTCGGCGCTCCGCAGCAGGGTCCCCACGTTCTGCGGATCCTCCAGCGAATCGAGCACGAGCACGAACGCGGGCTCGGCGCGCTCGATGGCACGCGCGAGGATGTCCTCGACCGATGCGAACCGGCGCGCCTCGACCACGAGCGCGACACCCTGGTGGCCGTCGAAGCCGGCGAGCGAGGTGAGCGAGCCACCCTCGACCTCGACGATCGGAATCCGAAGGGTCGTCGCGTGCAGCACGATGCGCTCGAGCGCCTGGCGTCGCTGCGGCGTGACGAGCAGCCGCTTCGCGGAACGCCCCGCCGCGAACGTCTCCTCCACGGGTCGCCGGCCGGCGACGAGCTCCTCGCCCTCCTCGAGCGGCGGGGCGGCCGCGGCGCGGTACGCCGGCGGCTCCGAGAAAGGCGCGTCGCCGAAGCGAGGCCGCGCCGGCGGTCGATCGTCGCGACCTTCGCGCCACGGCGGTCGGGCCGGCGATCGATCTCCCGGCCGCGACGGGCCACCGAACTGCCGGGGCGGCCTCGGCGGGCCGCCGACGTGGCGTAGTGGTCCGCCGAACTCGCGCGTCGGGCGGGGTCGCCGGTCGAACGATCGTGGGCCATCGGACGACGGCTGATCGTCGAATGCCGGAGGCTGCGTCGTCGCGTCGTCGCTCGCGGGCGGCGGCCCATCCGGTGGGCCGGCCCGGAAGCCGAAGCCGGATGGCCCGGGCGGTCGTCCACCGGTTGCCCGGCCGCCGGCGGGTCGGAAGCCGCCAGGCCGAGGGCCAGCTGATCGGTACCCGCCGGGTCGCGGGCCACCCGGTCCGCCAGGTCGCGGGCCGCCGGGACCTGCGGGCCGGGGCCCGGCCGGTCGCGGGCCGCCGGGGCCTCCGCCGGGTCGCGGGCCGCCGGGACGCGCGCCACCCGGCCGGGCTCCACCGGCGTGGTAGCCGCCGCTCCGCGAGCCGCCCGGAGCTGGCCGCTTGCCGCCGCGGAACGGGCGATCCGGGCGGTCGGGACCCTCGCGGCGCGGGCGTGGGTTGTCGCTCACCGTGCCACCTCGAGCCTGCGCCAGCGCTGGCCGTCGCGCGTGTCCTCGACCGAGACGCCGAGCGCGGCGAGCTCGTCACGCAGGCGATCGGATGCGGCGAAGTCGCGTCCGGCGCGAGCGGCGGCGCGCGCATCGAGCAGCTCCTGCGCGCCAACGGGCAGGTCGTCGCCGGCGTCGGGCAGGATCCCGAGCACCGTGTCGAGCTCGCGCAGGAAGGCCAGGGCCCGCTGCGCGTCGGCGCTGGACAGCGATCGATCCGCGATCCGGCGATTGAGCTCGCGCACGAGGTCGAAGAGCGACGCCAGCGCAGCCGAGATGTTGAGGTCGTCGTCGAGCGCGGCCTCGAACCGGCCTCGCGCAGCCTCGAGCTCGGTGGGCAGGTCGGCCGCGTCCTCGCGCTCCTCGCGGTAGGCCTCGAGCGCGGCGACCAGCGCGTCGAGTCGGCCCACCGCCGCCGTCGCGGCCTCGATCGAGGCGTCGCTGTATTCGAGCGCCTGGCGGTAGTTGACCGAGATCAGCGCGTATCGGAGCGCGCGCGGCGACACGCCTTCATCGAGCAGCTCGGCGACGCGCGCGATGTTGCCGACACGGCGCGCCATCTTCGTGCCGCCGAGGCGGAGGTGATCGCAGTGCAGCCACGTTCGCACGAAGGTCTGGCCGGTGACCGACTCGCTCTGCGCGATCTCGTCCTCGTGGTGCGGGAAGATGAGATCGATGCCGCCGGTATGGATGTCGAACGATGCGCCGAGATGGCGCATCGACATTGCCGAGCACTCGATGTGCCAGCCGGGCCGGCCGGGCCCGACCGCGGTGTTCCACGAGGGCTCGCCGGGCTTCGGGCCCTTCCACAGCGCAAAATCTCGAACGTCGTCCTTGCCGTAGTCGTCGGCCACGACCCGCTCCCCCACCCGGAGCTGCGTCGCGTCCAGGCGGGACAGCCGGCCGTACGCCGGCCAGGAGCTGATCCGGAAGAAAATCGAGCCGTCTTCGGTTCGGTAGGCGTTGCCCGTCTCGAGCATCTGGGCGATGAGCTCCGCCATCGCGTCGATGTGGTCCGTCGCCCGCGGCAGGATGTCCGGCGTGGTCATCCGAACCGCCGCGAAGTCCTGCTTGAACTGCGCGAGCCAGCGGTCGGTCAGGGCGGCCGTGGTCTCGCCGGCGGCGTTCGCGCGCTCGATGATCCGGTCGTCGATGTCGGTGATGTTCATGACCCAGGTCACGCGCAATCCCTGGTAGCGCAGGTAGCGCACGAGCAGGTCGGCGAACAGGAAGGATCGGAAGTTGCCGATGTGGGTCGGGCCGTAGACCGTCGGGCCGCAGCTGTAGATCCGAACGTGGCCGGCTTCGATCGGCTCGAGCGGGCGGGTCTCGCCCGAGAGGGTGTCCTGGAGCCGGAGCGTCATCGATCGCTCCCAGGGCGGCCGATCGTGGCCACCGCCTGCGCCTCGATCGTCCGGCCCGCGCCGGCGTCGCCCGACAGGTTGCCGGTCGCGGCCTTGACGCTCACGGCATCGACGCCGAGCCCGAGCAGGTCCGCGATCGCCTCGCGCATCGCGGGCATCGATGCCTGGATCCACGGGCGCGCGCCGCGGATCGTCAGGTCGACCGAGCGCGGTGTCCAGCCCGCGTCGGCGAGGTTGCCCCGGACGCCGCGCAGCAGGTCCGTGCTCGCGATGCCGCGCGGGGTGCGCACATCGGCAGGATGCAGGCCCCCGAGGTCGCCGAGCGCCGCCGCACCGAGCAACGCACCCGCGATCGCGTGGAGGGCGGCGTCGCCATCGGAGTGGCCGAACAGGCGGGGCGCGTTCGGGATCTCGACGCCGCCGAGCCGCAGCCCGTCACCGGGCCCGAACGCGTGGCCGTCCGAGCCGAACCCGGTCCGCACCACGTCGGGTCCGCCCAGACGGGCCCGGACGACCTCCAGGTCGCTCGGCTGCGTGACCTTGATGTTCGCGGGATCGCCGTCGACGACGTGGACCGCCAGGCCGGCGGCTTCCCAGAGCGCCGCGTCGTCCGTGAGCTCGTCGTCGCCGATGTCCGGAAGCGTTGCGAGCGCGCGGCGCAGCACGTCTGCCCGCACGCCCTGGGGCGTCTGCGCGCGGACGACGGTGCGACGGTCGACGGTCGCCGCGACCCGGTCATCCTCGATGCGCTTCAGCGTCTCCGAAACGGGCACCACGGGGATTGCCGCGCCGTGCTCGCGGGCCGCCGCGGCGACGCGCGCGACGAGCTCGGGGTCGACGATCGGGCGCGCACCGTCGTGGATGAGCACGACGCGGCCTTCGTCGCCGTCGGCGAGGGCGCCGAGACCGAGGCGAACGGAATCCTGCCGGCGCGCGCCGCCACCCACGACCGACACGACCTTGTCGGGCAGCCACGCCGGGCGGGGCTTGGTGGCCTCCTCGGCCGACACGACGAGCACGATCCGGTCGACGATCGGCGAGGCGGCAAGGCCCTCCAGCGTCCAGGCGAGGAGCGGCCGGCCGCCGACGTCTGCGGCGAGCTTGTCCGCGCCACCCATCCGTTCCGACCGGCCCGCGGCGACCACCACCGCGTCCGCGACGACCCCGGTCATGCGTCAGGCCTGGCGTGGGTGGGCGAACACCATGCGGCCCGCGACCGTCTGGAGCACGCGGGTGACCGTGACCTCGACCTCGGTGTCGATCGCCTTGGCGCCGCCTTCGACGACCACCATCGTCCCGTCGTCGAGGTATCCCACGCCCTGGCCCGCGTCCTTCCCGGGCTGGATCACGCGGACCCGGAGGTCCTCGCCGGGGAGCAGCGCAGGCTTGACGGCATTCGCCAGCGAGTTGACGTTCAGCACCCGAACGCCCTGCAGGTCGGCGATGCGGTTGAGGTTCAGGTCGTTGGTGAGCACGGCCCGGCCGTTGCGCTTCGCCAGCGCGACGAGCTTCGAATCGACTTCGGGCGTCCCGGGCGCGTCCTCGTCGATCACCTGGACCGGTGTGGCGCCGGTCTTGCGCATGCGCGCGAGGATCTCGAGGCCGCGACGGCCCCGTGTCCGGCGGAGCGAATCCGACGAATCGGCGAGGCGCTGGACCTCATCGAGAACGAACCGCGGCACCTCGAGGACCCCGTACAGGAAGCCGGAATCGGCGATGTCGGCGATCCGGCCGTCGATGATCGCGCTCGTGTCGACGAGGATGCGCGGGACGTTGCCGCCTTCCGCGCCCGCCTGCGCATGGCGGATGAGGCCCATCGCCTCGGCGGCGCTGATGAGGTCGTGCCGCTTGGCCACCGTCAGCCCGACCATCGCGAGCCCCAGGAACAGCGAGATCCCAAGCGGAGCGACCGTCCCGATCGGGCCCGGCAGGTTCGAGAGCGGCAGGCCGACGAGCAGGCCCAGCAGCAGCCCCAGGAAGAGCCCGATGATCGCGGTCACGAACTCCGCGGTGGACAGGTCCTGGACGGCGCGCAGGGCGGCCATCGCCGGGATCACGGTCAGGTACGGCAGGAGCGTGAAGCCGAGCACGATCCAGGCCACCACCCAGCCGACGACGAGCACCGGCGCCCCGGGCGTGGGCTGGAACGCCACCCAGTTCGCGATGACGGAGCTGATGCCCACGAGGCCGCCGATCGCGGCCCCGAGAAAGCGGATGGTTCGGATCACGGGGGCGGATTATGGGCGCGTCAACCGCGGACGGGCGAATCGGGCTCGATGGGGATGGCGGCCGGCATCGCCCCGCCGGTGCCCGCACCTGCGGCCGGCCGTGCGGCACCCGCGCGTGGGCTCGGGCCTGCTCCCCCGCCGTCGAGGGCGGCGCCGATCGCCTCGCGAAGGCTGGTCACGGGCACGGCCCGGAGGCCTTCGATCCGCGCGGGCACGCCGCCGCGCGCAACCGGAACGATGGCGCGCTCGAAGCCGAGGCGGGCAGCCTCGCGAAGGCGGCGATCCAGGCCCGAGACCGGACGCAGCTCACCAAGGAGGCCGATCTCGCCGACGACGGCCGTGCGAGCGTCGATCGGTCGGTCACGCAGTGACGACGCCAGCGCGAGCGCGACCGCGAGGTCGAGGCCCGGCTCGCTGACCGTCAGCCCGCCCGCCAGGTTCGCGTACACGTCGTGCGTCCCGAGCCCGATCCCGGCGCGGCGGCCA
>DASSHR010000256.1:0-11551 GCA_035692745.1 Candidatus Limnocylindrales bacterium
GTGGTGGGTCTTGATCTTCTGGGCGGCCTTCGTCTCGGCGGTGGCGCTCTCGATGACATCCGGGTAGAGCGTGCCCTGGGTCAGGAAGTCGATCTGGCCGAGCTGCTCGGCCTCCTCTTCGAACACGCGGATGAACTCGTCCCCGATGATCCGCCGCTTCTGCTCCGGATCCTCGACGCCCGCGAGGCGGGCGAGAAAGCGCTCGCGCGCATCGACCATCACGAGGCGCATGCCCAGGTTCTGCTCGAAGGTCACCCGGAGCAGCTCCGATTCCTTCTTGCGCATCAACCCGTGGTCGACGTAGATGCAGGTCAACCGGTCCCCGACCGCGCGGTGGACGAGCGCTGCGGCCACCGCGGAGTCCACGCCGCCGGAGAGGGCGCAGATCACCTTGCCGTCGCTGCCGACCGAGCCGGCGTGCTCGTCGACGCGGCGCCTGATCTCGCTGACCGTCGATTCGATGAAGCGCGCCGGCGTCCAGTTGGGGATGACGCCGGCCAGCCCGACGACGAAGTTGCGCAGCACGTCGCGGCCGTGCGGCGTGTGCACGACTTCGGGGTGGAACTGGATGCCGTACAGGTGGCGCGCCGGGTCCGCGAGGCCCGCGAAGGGGGTCGAATCCGTCTGGGCGGTGGCGCTGAAGCCGTCGGGCAGCGCCGTGATGGAGTCGCCGTGGCTCATCCACACGGGCTGGCTGCGATCCAGGCCCTGGAAGAGGCCGTCCTCGGTCCCGATCGTGACGGTTGCCGGCCCGTACTCGCGCTTGCTGGCGGACTGCACGTCGCCGCCGAGCTCGTGGGCCATCAGCTGGGCGCCGTAGCAGATCCCGAGCACGGGCAGCCGGCCGCTCCAGATCGCGGGATCCGGCTTCGGGGCGCCCTCGTCGTACACCGAGTTCGGGCCGCCCGACAGGATCACGGCGCTGGCGCCTCGACGCTCCAGCTCCGCGAGTGGCGTGTCGTGGGGCAGGAGCTCCGAATAGACGTTGAGCTCGCGAACGCGGCGCGCGATCAGCTGCGCGAACTGGCTGCCGAAGTCGAGGACGGCCACCACGCCGCGCTTGCCGCCGCCCGGGTCGCCCGCGGGCGTGTCCGTGGGGGCGCGCTCGGGAGCGGGCGCGTTGAGCGCGGTCTCGAGGTACGCCTCGACCTCTGCGTCGTCCGGGGCAAGCACGCGGTGACCCGCGTTCGCGGCCTCGCCGTGGACCGTCTTGCCCTTACCCGCCACGCTCGATCCGGACCCTCCGCCGCTGGCCGCCGACCCGCCCGTCAACGTTCTGGGAAGTCTAGCCGGTGAGACCCGCGCTTCGGGAGAGCACGATGAGCGAGAGGGCATTGATCGCCGCTTCGCGGTAGAGACCTGCGGGGACCGCGATCGTGAACACCAGCTTGCCCTTCTTCACGAGCACCGCGGCAGGCTTGTCCGCCTGGCCCTCGACGCCCGCGGTGATGGCCGACTTGTCGGACCCCGCGATCGTGGCGGGCGCGAGCCCGGTCGTCTCACCCAGGATCGTGTTGTAGGTCCCGTCGGGGTCATCGCCGACGAAGACGTCGAACTCGATACCGCCCTGCGCTGCGGACGCGGCGGTGAACGTGCAGTACGCGGATCCCGGGCCGTCCGTGCTCACGGTCGCGGTGCCTGCGCCGGGGATCGTGAGCCCGGCGAAGTCACCTGCACCGAGCAGGCCGCACAGGTTCGTGAGGTCGGTGACGGGGCCACCAGTGGCGAGGCTGCCGCCACCCGTGGCGACCGGCGCGGTCGTTGCGCCACCGGGTGCCGCGGTCGCTCCGCCGGACGTGGTCGTTCCTGGTGCGGAGGTCGCGGCGCCGGGCGCCGTGGTGGGTCCGGCACCGCCGCCGCATGCGGCGAGCACGGGAAGGAGCACGAGTGCGGCGAGACGGTGGCGCATGGGTCCTCCAGTGGCGATCGGTCGCAGGATACGAGGCCCGCCCATTCACGGCTTGCTGCGCCGGATATCCTTCGCCGCGGCAATGCACGATGCGCGGCGACCCTCCGCCATGCCCGTCGCCCGCCTCCTTGGCGGCGCTGCGATGTGCCTGGCGATGCTGCTCTCGGCATGCGGCACGCCGGTCCCGACGCCCAGCCCCCTGCCATCGATCGCGCCGGCGCCCTCGCCGCTGCCGACCGAGGTTCCCGACACCTTCGACATCCCGTCATTCACGCCCGAAACCGACCCGCCCGAGCCGAGCGACACCGACACGGGCAGCCCGGGGACGCCGGCGTGCGCCGTGGACGCGCTCAAGGCGTCGCGCGGGATCACCGAGGTCGACGGCGACGACCGGACGACCGAGGTGGTGCTCGTTGCCGCCGACACGTGCTCGATCGACGCGTATCCGACGCTCCTGCTCCAGGACGCGGACTCGAACATCGTCGTCGCCGCGAACCCGGCCGGGCCGGGCGGCATCGACCTGGTCGGCGGCGTCGCGTACTCGAGCGAGGTCCGTCTGGGCAACTGGTGCCTTGATGAACCGAGCTATCCGGTCTCGATCGGCATCCTGCAGGGGATCCAGACGCTGCTGGTGACGGGCGATTCGTTCCCCGAGGAGGGGGATCTCCCGGCGTGCCTCCACGAGGACGCCGATCCGGTCCTGTCCGGCACGGCCTGGTCGCCGAAGCCCTGACGCTTCAGCGAGGACGGCCTCACCGATCGATCGTGATCGGCCGGAGCCGAAATGCCGGCCCACGGCCGAGGCGCTCGGCCGGCGTGCCGTACTTGAGGATCAGCTCGCGGACCGCGCGATTGGCATCGGGCCCGATCAACGGGTCCGCCAGGGCCGGTCGCAGCTCGCCACCGATCGCGATCCGGCAGGCGGGATCCGTTTCGAGGTTGCGCGCCCAGCCCGTCTCCGGCGTGCCAGCAGCCACGAGGAGCGCGCCGTCGGGCTCTTCGACGTAGCCGATCGCGACCTCGACGGGGCGGCCAGTGGTGCGTCCGCGCGTCTCGAGTCGGAGGACCTTGCCCCAGCCGACGAGCTGCTCGCCGAGCTCATCCATGTCGCGCCGCCGCGGTTCCTGTCGCTACTTGCCCCGTGATTGCCAGCTCTTGCCCTCGGTCTGGACCGAGGGCGCGTAGACGAGCTCCACGCGCTGCATGTCCGCGATGGTTCGCGCGCCGAGCGCCGCCATCGACTGCCGGAGGGCGCCGATCAGGTTCTGCGAGCCGTCGGTGACCGTCGCCGGGCCGTTGAGGATCTTGTCCAGCGAACCGACGATGCCGACCTTGATCCGCGTGCCCCGCGGCAGCACGGCGGACGGCGCCGCCATCCCCCAGTTGACGCCGCGGCCGGGTGCCTCGATGGCGCGTGCCAGCGGGCTGCCGAGCATCAGCGCGTCCGCGCCGGCGGCGATCGCCTTGGCCAGCTCGCCACCCCGGCGCATGCCGCCGTCGGCGACGATGGGAACGTATCGGCCGTGCTCGCGCAGGAACGCGTCCCGCGCCGCGGCGACGTCGGAGATCGCGGTGACCTGCGGAATCCCGATCCCGAGGACTTCGCGGGTCGTGCACGCGGCGCCCGGTCCCACGCCCACGAAGACCGCGGCGGCGCCCTGCTCCATCAGCAGGTAGGCAGCCTCGGCGCTGGTGGTGTTGCCGACGGCGACCGGGATCGGCATGAAGCGCGTGAACTCCGCGAGCGAGAGCGGGTCGTAGCCGGTCGCCAGGTGGCGCGCCGAGCTCACCTGCGACTGGACCAAAAAGAGATCCGCACCGTGCTCGGCGCAGAACGGGCCCCATCTGCGGGCCGCGCCGGGGGTCGCCGCGACAGCCGCCTTCGAGCCGGCCGCGTGGATCTCGTCCAGCCGCTTCGCGACCAGCTCCTCGCGGACCGGTGCCTTGTAGGCCTCGGTCAGCACGTGCTGGACCTCGTCGTCCGGCGCGGTCGCGATCTGCTCGAGCACGGCGGAGGGGTCGTCGTAGCGGGCCTGCACGCCCTCCAGGTTCAGGACGGCGAGGCCGCCGAGCCTGGCGAGTGCACCGGCGAAGGCAGGGTCCACGACCGCATCCATCGCCGCGGCGATGACCGGGATCGGGAGGTCGATGCCGCAGAACCGCTGGCCCAGCTCGACGTCGTTCGGCTCGACCGTCTCGATGCCCGGCGCGAGCGAGACGTCCTCGAAGCCATACGTGGGCCGGATGCGATCGACTTTCGATTCGAACGTGGGAAGCCGCTTCGCGGGCGCCTGCTCGATCATCGAATCACCTGTCGCATCGGTGCCGGAAGTCTAGCCGCTCGATGCCGGCGGAGCCGGGTCGCCGGCGGCCCATCGACCCGCGAGGAGCCAAGTCGCGTGCTGCGGGTGCGAGACGAGCCACTCGATCTTCTCGATCGCGGTGCGATACGCGGGCCAGACGACCGTCTCTCGCGCCTCGTCGGGCGTGACCCAGCGGAGATCGTCATGCTCGTGGCTGATCCGTGGCTCGACGTCGCCCCGGACGCGGGCGGCGAAGACCGCTTCGACCATCACCATGTCGATGTGGTCGGCGTGGAACATGTTGACCTGGTCGAGGTCGTACAGCGCCTCGATCCCGTCGTCATCGATGCCGGTCTCCTCGCGGACCTCGCGCAGCGCGCCTTCGACGACCTTCTCGTCTCCCTCGAGCCCGCCCGTGACGCACTGCCAGATGCCCGGGTAGCTGCGGCCCTGGGCGCGGTGGATCAGCAGGATCTCGATGCCGCCCTCCGCCGTGATGCGGAAGATCCAGCACCCGACGAGGTCCGGGCGGAACGGGCTCATCGAACCGGGCTCATCGCGTGGCGACCGTCGCCGTGAGGCGCGCTTCGATCTCGTGCAGCTGCTCGAGGTGCATGAGGTCGTGCACGCCCGAGAACAGCAGCCATTCACCGCAGCGCAGCCGCCCGACCAGCGGGTGGTCGAGTGGGCAGGGATCCGTCTCGTGGCCTTCGATCGACCGCGCCGAGCGCTCGACGACGCGCTGGCTCAGTGCAAGTCGGCGACGGAGCGCTGCGCGATCCACCTCGTGATCGCCGGGGATGCCCGGCACGACCTGCGGCGCGTCGTCGGGAAAGCGCCCCGTCGCGGCGAGCGCGCCGGCCGTCGTGAGCCCGGCCCGGGCATGGGCCACGTGGCCGATCGCCTCGGCGACGTTCCAGTCACCCTCGCCGCCCGGCTCCGCAAAGGCGGCGTCGGGCAAGCGCTCGACCATCGCATCGAGCGCGCCCGCGATGGCGGCCAGCTGTGGCACCACGCCTGGCGCCGCCCCGAGCGTCATCCGCTTCCTGATCTCGCGCCGCACCGCGATGAACCTCCCGGCCTCGACGTTCCGAAACGCGCCGACCACATCCGGTGCCGCCCGCTCCAGCGCATCGAGCCATTCGCTCATCGGGACCAGCCGGGGCCGGCCGGGACGGCCTCGCCGTGGGGTCGCCACCAGGCAACGGCGGCGCCGGCGATCGTGCCACCGAGCAACGCCAGCGCGAGATCGACGAGCGTGTCGAGTGAGGAGGTGTTCGGCGCGCCCGTGCTCGCGGCGATCGCCAGGTACTGCCCTAGCTCCCACAGGATCGCGGTCGTCGCCGCCCAGCCCAGAGACACGCCGAAGCGCGCCCACGGCTTGAGCCCGGAGTGCCGAAGCAGGAACCCGATCGCTGCCGTATGCAGCGCCCAGCTCACGAGGTGGTTCGCGTCCGCCCACCACCAAGTGGATTCGTACAGGTTCAGCGCCGTGCCGGCCATGTCGATGAGGAACGGCAAGCCCAGCAGGATGTCCGCCAGCACCGGGAACGGGAACCTGCGGCGCCAGAGCAGGACCCAGATCGCGGGCAGCACGGCCAGCGCGATCGGGTAGGCGAACGCGCGTCCGACGAATGCCGTGCCCTGGAACTGCGGGAGATTCGGTGCGGTGAGCGCCAGCGCCAGCAGCGCGGCCGTGCCGAGCTTGACGACGACGTCGAGGAGGAGCGCGGAGCGGCTGCCCGTGCCGGGGAGGACGTTGGTGCTCACCGAGATTCGATGACGAGCACTTCCTCGCCGAGCATGTCGGTGATCCGGACGGCGATCGGTGCTGCAGAGCCGTCTGGGCGGTCGACCGTGTACGACCCTTCGACCAGGTCCTGACGTCGCTCCGGGATGTCGGCTGTGGCGACGTTGAAGACCTTGCCGTCGTAGGCCGCATCGATGAACACCGAGTCGACCATGGCGCGCCAGTCGATGATCTGCGGCGTTAGCACGCCTTCCTGCGCGGCGAGCCGTTCGACGATCGAGGGCGACAGGAAGTCATCGATGGTGACGCGCACGTGGCTGCCGTCGGGCTCGAACCGGACGCGGGCGGACGCCGGATGATGCTCGAAGAACTTGCCGTACTTCGGGTCCGTCCGCAGCTCGATGAGCCGGATCTTGCCGACCGGACGGTGCCTATTGTGGTCCGCGAGCCACCCCTCACAGGCGATCTCGCGGCCGAGCGCGACGACGACGACGTCGCGAGCCTCCCCGGGCCTGGCCTCGAGCTCCTGCGCCACGGCCTGGAGATCGAGCAGGGTGCACGGGTGGTTGAAGGGCACGAGGTAGAGCAGCTCCTTGCCGAGCGTGCCCGCGAAGAACGAATCTGCCTTCGTGCGGTCGGCCCCGAGGTGCTCGACAGCGAGGTTGACCGCCTCGTTGTGCTGGATCGCCAGGTCGTAGTCGTTCACGCGGTACACCCCGAAGCCGAGCTGCGCCGGGCGAGGGGTCTCGCCAGACTCGAGTGACAGCTGCTCAGCTGCGCCCGACGCCGCCTGCTCCTCGATGATCCCGGCGAGGCGCTTCTCGGTTGTCTGGATGGCCCCCTTGTTGATGTCGGCGCCAATCCAGCGTCGGCCCAGCTTCTGGGCGACTGCGGCCGTGGTTCCTGATCCAATAAAGCAATCGAGGACGACGTCGCCCGGATCAGACGAAACCTTGAGGATGCGGTCGATCAACGCTTCTGGCTTTTGCGTCGGAAAGTCAAGAAGTTCGTCGGACTGGTTGTGAATTGGCCTGATGTCGTACCAGACGTCCTGCGGGTTTGCTTCGTTTGCAACTTCGTCTAGGTAGCGCTTGAGGCGAGGCATTCCGCGCCCGGGCCAGTGGATGCGTCCCGCCGCATCCCACGCGTCGAGCTGCGCGTGCGTCCAACCCCAGTGCCGCCCACGAGACCCAGGGCTAACGCCCCGCCATGGGCGGCCGGTTTCGCCGGTCCTCAATCCGGCTGCGGTGAGGTCGCCTCTGGCGTATCGCCGGCCGGTGCCTTCTTCGATCTGGTCGAAGAATTGTTCGACGTATCGCGGATTGAGGGGCGTTGGGATTGCGTTCCACCGGCGGGTGGCCGATCTCGAGTAGTAGTAGAGGGTGTCGTGGATGATCCCGTAGTGCCCCGAGTCGCTGTGGGCACTCAAGCGTTGCCAGACGACCTCGTTGATAAACGCATCAGCCCCGAACACCTCGTCCATGACCACCCGGAGGTAGCTATTCCGTGACGGATCGCAGTGGAGGTACACGGAGCCGCGCGCCGACAACAACTCGCGGATCAGCAGCAACCGCTCGTACATGAACTGCAGGTAGTTGTCGTTCGCCCAGATATCCGTGTACTGGATCTGCTCGCCGAGCGTGTGCGACTCGCCGTCCATCCGGACGGCACCTGAGGCGCCGCGGAGCTGCACCTTGCGGACGTAGTCAGCGCCGGAGTCGAACGGCGGGTCGATGTAGACGAGGTCGACCTTGCCGCGGAAGCCGTTCGCGAGCAGGTGCGCGAGGACCTCCTTGTTGTCGCCGTGGAACAGCAGGCCGCCGCGCTCGTACCGATCCGGCCAGGTCGACCAGTCGACGTCGCTCGATGCCGACCCGGCGCCGGATGGTGGCCGGATCCGTTCGACAAGCTGCGCCGGGAACGATCGGACCTCACGGAGCGGCCGCTTGCCCACCCAGGACAGCATCGGCCGGCCCTTCGCCTTCGCGATCCTCACCTGCTGTTCGTCAGGCATCACGCCGCCTCGGTCCGGCCGGCGATTCGCGCCTCGAATTGCGCAACGAGATCGAGCAGATCGACGGCTGCATATTGTCGATCGTAGGTGCCCTCGCTGATCTGCCGGACGACGCCCGCGTCGGCGAGCATCTTGAGTCCCACGAGAGCCTGCTGCTGGCTCGTCCCGATGGCCCCCCGGACCGTCGGCGCCGACACGACCGGTTGCGCCGGCAGCAGCTCGATGAGCTTCAACGCCGCCGCATCGGCGCGTACTCGTCCGATCCGCGCTCGCCAGTCCTGCTGGAGGCCCGCGATGTCGGTCGCGAGTTCCGCGGAATGTCGCGCGGCGATGACGCAGGCCCCTGCGAACGACTCGATCCATGCCGCGATGCGGCCTTCGCGGAAATCCGTGAGCCCGACCACGTACGACGTGGGCCTGGCTGCCAGCACGATGGAGATCGGCGGCACGAAGGATGTGGCCACCCCGGCACGTCGCAGCACGACGTGGATCAGGCATCGGCCAACCCGTCCGTTGCCGTCGATGAATGGATGGATCGTCTCGAACTGGGCATGGGCGATCGCGGCAATCGCCACGGCGGGCATATCTTCGCGACCCATGAACCTTGCCAGGTCGTCGATGAGTCGCTGGACCTGGTCCTCGGGCGGCGGGATGTAGACCGCGTCGCCGGGATTGGGCAGCCGGCCGCCGATCCAGTTCTGCACCTCGCGGAGCTTGCCCGGCATGGCTTCGGGCTCCGCTGCCATGAGCGTACGGTGGAACGCCTCGATGTCGGCCCGCACGATCGGGGTGGGATCGTCGGCGCGCGCGATCGCTTCCTCCATGGCGCTGACGTTGGCCGCGACGGTGCGCGCCGAACCCCGTGCCGAGCGCGGATCGACCAGCGCCCGGGCCAGGTTCAGTGGCGTGATCTGGTAGCCCTCGATGCGCGAGGACGCCATGGCCTCAGATCGCAGGAGCAGCGGTCCGAGTGCCTCGAGACCCACGGCCCCTGCGCGCTCGCCGATCTGTCGGATCGCATCTTCGGCCTCGTGGGCAATCTCTGCGGTGGCGAACGGGACGGCAGGGTCGAGGTTGGCGATTTCGTCCGGGACGAATGCCTCGTACTCGAACGACGTGCGCGCTCGACGACCGCCCAGGCCGCCAGGGTCAGCATCCCACCGCCGTCGTACGAGGTGTCCCACGGTGGATCCCTTCGATCGCTACTGAGAAATGAAGGTTTCGGCGGAGTCTACCCCGTGATCCCTTCAATGTCGATACAAGATTGAACGTTTACGAGCGCTGCGCTTCGACAAAGGCCTGGGCCTCGGCGATCGCTGGCGCAGGCGCCACCGCGTCCGCAAACACCATTCGATAGACGATGCGGCCCGGATTCGCGGCCTCGAGCTTGGCCATCTCCGTCGCCTTCAGCCCGTGCTCGCCCTCGATGGGGTCCGCGCGCCGTGCCGGCATCTTGATCTCGACGAGCAACCAGCGCTCCCCGACCGCGTGGATGACGAAGTCCGGCGTGTAGCGGTGATCGCGTCCGTCGCGGCGATACACGAACGACAGGTCCGTCTTCTTCGGATCCGTGATCGCTCCGGTGAAGAAGATCTCGCGGACCTCGTCGGGGTGGATGTTCAGCGCTCGCAGCACCCGCTCGAAGTAATCCGCCTCGGGCTTGGAGTCGAAGTTGTACGGGCTGTAGTGGAAGCCGTAATCCGCGGCGTTCTCCGACGCGAGGTGCTCCGGGCCGAAGACGAGGCCGGCCCGGTCCGTCGGATACGCGATGTCCGCTTCGTAGACGAGCTCGCCGTCGGTCGTCGTGAGCGAATCGAATCCTTCCGGCTTGACGATCGCCAGATCGACCACCTCGAGCTCCGTCGACTCCGTGTACCGACCAGCCATCGACTCGAGCTGTTCCGCGAGTGCCTCAAGGTGAGCAACGGGCACCGATCCGTCGACGTAGACCGCCCGAACGGCATCGATGAGCGGCCAGGCGTCCACCCGATACGTCGCCGCGAGGGACACCCCCGCTGCATAGGCATCGACCGTGTCGACGCTCGTGTCGATCGCGAGGGTGTCGCCGAGGTCGCTGAGGATGCGGCGCGCGGCGTTCGCCAGGCCGAGCCCGAGGGTCGTTCGCGTGACGGCGCCATCCTCGGCGACGGCCGGCCGCTCGAAGCGGATCGACGATGCCGCGGCGCCGGGCGCACGAGCCAGCACCCTTCTGGGCCGCGATAGGCGGATCTGTGGCAGGTCGGTCTTCCGGAGGCGGATCACGTTCCGGGTTGTCCCGCGCCGCTGGTGCTCCAGCTGCGCAATCGATTCGTTGTACGTCTCCTTGAGCTGGCGATCCAGCGCGCTCAGGTTCGCGTCGGACAGGTAGATGCGGGCGGAGCGGTCGTTCCCGGGCACCTGGCGGAGGCAACGGGAGGCGGCCTGCAGCACGAAGTTGTTGCTCGTCCGAAGCCGCCGGGCCAGCGCTGTCGCGAACAGGCTCGGGCAGTTCCAGCCCTCCGTGCCCTTGTTCACGAGCAGGATCACGCGGTGCGGCGCCGCCGGGTCGTTGAGCCGGTTGAAGGCATCGACGTCGCCCGTGGGCGATTGCGAATGGTTCGACAGGATGACCGTGGGCGGGTACCCGGCATTCGCGACGGCCAGCTCGACGTGGGGTCGCATCTCCTCGAGGTCGTCGACTTGGGGCAGGTAGATCGCGAGCTTCGCGGCGGACCCGTCCGGCAGCGCGTGGTCGCCGTAGGTCGCGAAGAAGTCCGCGACGACGTCGGCCACCATCTCGTCCGACTGCCCGGGCTCGAACGTGTACGAGCGGATGTTGTTCTGGACGTCTTTGAGGATCCCGTCCTCGATGCCCTGCCGGAGCCCGTACCAGACGACGACATCGCGAAGGGGCTGGCGCTCGAAGTACGGCGTCCCCGTTGTGTTCACTACCGCGATGACGTTCGTGGCCGCGTGGAGGTAGTCGACGGTCTGCCGGACCCGCTTGAGGTTGGTGCCCAGCGATTGCCCGTACGTGTGGTGCGCCTCATCGCTGAAGACGCCGAGGTGAGGCAGGCTCGCAATGGCCTGGAGCCGCAGGTTGGCGCGCTCCTTCGCCTCGTCGTCACGGCTGTTGAGGAGTGACGCCAGCGTGACTTGGCGGCGCCGCGGAATCGCCTGGATCCGGATCTTCTCCGTGTTCGTGACGACCACGTTGAACCGGCTTCCGGCGACGACCGGGATCCCTCGCTCGTCATCGCGCGTGAACGTGATCTTGAGGCTCGCCTCGAACGGCGCGAGGAGCCGCGGCGGCACCAGTTTCGCGAACGGGATCGTCGACAGCTCGCGGAGCGACTCGATGATCGTCGTGCCCGGCGCGAAGACCAGTGCGTTCTCGATGAACTGGATGCCGTCCGGGGGCTCCGGCGTGTCGAGGGCGAGCGCAAACTCGGTCGCGATGATCGCCCCGATGAGGACGGTCTTGCCGGCGCCCATGGCCAGGGCAAGGATGTAGCTCGGGTAGTCCAGCGACAGCGTTTCGCGCAGGGTCTGCAGCCGATGCTCGCGAACGAACTCGTCGTCGCTTCGGACCCTGT